>DASZYM010000403.1:0-15780 GCA_035545355.1 Dongiaceae bacterium | reverse complement strand
CCGCCGGTGACCCTGGTCTGGGCCTGGCTGATGTTCGGCCAGCCGATGTCGATCTACACGATCGCCGGCCTGGCGCTCTGTCTCGTCGGCGTTGCGCTCGCGCGCGGCGAACGCAACGCCAGGAGAACCATCGAAGAGAAGCTGAGCCCCGAACAGGCCTAGGCCTGCGCGCTACAAATCGGGCTCATGACAGATACAAGAAGGTTTCGTTTGAGCCGAATCCACGGCTCGGACATGCTGATTGCGCTCACCCTCCGGGAGTGCCTGCTTCCCAGCGGCACTCCCGATTTTTCCTTGCAGGCTCAGAGTCCCGCGCCGAGCTCCTTGGCATAATCCGGCACGCGCTTGCGCCGGCGGTAGAGCGCCGGCGTGTCGGCGACCAGGCGCTTGAACAGGCGCCGGAACGAGACCGCATCGCCATAGCCGACCTCGCCGGCGATCTCCTCGACCGGCTGGTCGGTGGTCTCCAGGATCTGCTTGGCCTCCTCGATCCGCAGGCGCTGCACGTAGTCGAGCGGCGCATGGCCGGTGGCGCTCTTGAAGCGGCGGTTGAAGGTGCGCCGCGACAGGCCGGAGCGCCGGATCATCGCCTGCACCGGATCGCATTCGGCGTAATTGGTCGCCAGCCATTCCTGGCATTCCTGGATCGCGCGGTCGTTCGATTGCACCCGTGTGGTCAGGCGCAGATAGGGGTTCTGCCCATCGTGATGCCAGTCGAACAGCGACATCTTCGCCAGACGCCGCGCTTCCTCCGGCCCCGCGAACCGGCCGACCAGATAGAGCACCAGATCGGTCCAGGAGGTGGCGCCGCCCGCAGTGACGATCCGGTGATCCTCGCTGGCCGAGACCAGGATGCGGTCGGAATGCACGCGCACCTTCGGATATTGCGCGCGCATCATGTTGACGAAGGCCCAATGCGTCGCCGCGTCGCGGTCGTCGAGCAACCCGGCTTCCGCCAGCAGGAACGAGCCGCTGCAGGCCGAGACCACATGCGCGCCGCCGGCATAGGCCCGCCTGACCCAATCGACGAGATCGGGATTCTCGCGGCCGAATTGCGCGCCGGAGCGAATCAGCAGCGAGGGGATGAAGACGATGTCGGTCTTGGCATCGTCGGCGAAGCGCTGATGCGGCTGGATCCGCACGCCGGTGCTGGTGGTCAGCGTGCCCAGACTCGAGGCCACGATCTCCGGGCTGAAGCGCGGCGCCTCCGGCTCGCCCATCACCCGGTTCCACAGCGTGCCGACCGCCCAGAGCGCATCGTGCACGCCGATAGCCACCGAGGGCTCGATATCCGGCGCCGCCACGATGGAAACCCGGATCTTGGTACCGGCGCCCGCGCCGTCGGTGATGGCGCTGCCGGTGGCGGCGCCGCTTTCAATCATCCTGTCCATGACAACCCTTCCAGGAAAAGTCGTCCCCTTGGAAAATCTGCCACTAAAATGACCGACATACCACGTTCTTTTGTGGACCTGATGGCTGGAGCGGCATCTATATTTCTCATACTCCGCCTTACAGGCATTTATATTGCCAGAATGCTCCTTAACCAGATCACATCATGTTGAATGTAACACACACGTAACAAGTGATGAGCGCAAACGGACGGGGCGCCGATGGCCGGCGCGGCGGAGGAGACGGCGAAACCGTTCTGGCGGGAATAGGGCGCCCGCGGGCGCATCTAGCCCTGGAGCTGACGCATCAGCGTCGGGGTGTCGATCAGGCCCCAGCGCTCGCGGATCTGGCCGCCGCCGACGCGCCAGAACACCATGCCGCCGAACTCGACCTTGCGGCCGATCCCCGGCACGCCGCGGAACTCGCCCTGATGCGTGCCGCGCCAGGTGCCGCGCACGGCGACGAGATCGCCCTCGGCGACCATGTCCTCGATGGTGACGCTGAGATCGGGAAAGGCGGCGCGCAGCGCCTTGATATGCGCCTTCACGCCGTCCGGTCCGGCGATCTCGGGATTGCCGTGATCGACGAAATCCGCGGCGACCTGCCGGTCGATCGCCGCCGGCTTGAAGGCGTTGGTCGTCGCGTCGTAATGCTCGCGGATGAGCGCCTTATTGGCTTCGCTCTGATTCATCGCCGTCCCCCAACGACTGAGTTAAGACCGGGTAGGGCTCATGTCGGTCGCCTCACGCCGCCCAGTGGTTCGACCTGGGGTTCGACCCGGGGTTCGACCCCAGGTCTGGTCTGCGGTTCGCAAAGAAGGCGTCGAGCGCGGCGAAGCTGATCGCCTTCTCATAGGCGCCGATCATGCTCTGGGGCGCGAGTTCGACCATGAAGCGGTTCTCGATCCAGAACTCGATCACCTGGAAGACCGGCTTCTCGCCCGGCGCGCCGCGGCCGAACAGCTTGGTGCGCCAGCCTTCGCGGGCGCCGATCCGCTCGATCTCGTCGCGCTCCAGCGCCACCGAGAGCAGGAAATGGAAGGCGCCGTGCACGCTCGGCGCGCGCTCGGCGAATTGCCCCGGTGCCTCGCCTTCGCCGGGCTCGATCACCGTCTTCGCCGGATAGACCTCGACCGAGGTGCCGTGCGGATCGCCGCACACCGCCAGGAAGGCGCCGGGCAGCGGGCCGGGGAAGGGAAAGCTGCGGCCGCCCATCAGTTCGGCGAGCACTGCGGCGACATGTTCCGGCCGCTCGGCCGAAATCGAGACGTGATGAATCATGACGGAAATCTCCGGCTGCGTCGTCAGACGTGGATGAATGCGCGCGTATGTCCCCGGCGCGCTCGGCGATTCTTTTAGGCGCGTCGCGGAAGGCGGGCTATGACCCCGGTCACAAGCGGTGTCGCCACCCCGCGCACCGAGGCGACTGGACAAGCGCCACACCCGCCGCTAGATTTGCCAGCGTTATGACGAAAGCACGCGCGCTCCTCGGCTCTCGATTTTGGTACCGCTGGTACAATCCGGCGGCCTAGGTAGCGTATTGCGTTAACCCCGAAGCCGCCCGATCCCGAGGCGGCTTTCGTGTTTTCAGGCCCTGACTGGGCCGCGATCCCCGAGAAACCCGCCAACCGATCGAGCGGCTTCCCAACCCGGAGGCCCGCTATGTCCAGGCATCGATCCGATCTCACCAAGACCCATTCGGCCTACGATTTCGATGTTGTCACCGATGCGCCGCGCCCGTTCAAGGTCCGTGACGTGCCGTCCGAACTGCCATCGGCAACGCCCGTCGAAACCCCCGGCGAGCCGGCTGCGGCCGAGGAGACGAAGACGGCCGTGTCTCCGCATCCAACCCCCGGATTCGATTTCGGAAATCCCTGACTCGGCAGGCGCCTCAATCTTTGCTTAAAGCTTTCGGCCGTAGGAACTTTGCATATTTTCGGCTCCCGGCTTGTGGCACGCCCGATGCTATGCTTTAGCTGCCGCGGGGGCTCCGACCACCGAAAGATGAGCTGATATGGCACTTGTGTCCGTGACGCGCCGACTGCCCCACGCTGCAGCCTGGTGCGCTGTGCTTGCCGTCGTGCTTGTGTGGAATGCCTTGACGGCGAGCGCGGCCGGTTTCGGCACCGACGATCGCGTCGATCGGCATCGGGTGAAGGGGTCGGTCTACGGCGCAATCGGTCTCGTCGTGCATGAGGACGGGCTCAGCACCGAAGCGGGAACCGGCTTCCTGGTCTCGCCCTGCAACGTGATGACGGCCTATCACGTGGTCGCCGGCAAGGAGAAGCTGAAGACCACCGACACGGCCATGTTCTATGTCGGCGAGGGCCATAAGGGGCCCGACTATCCCGGCGGCAAGGCCTATGAGGAGGGAACCGAGGCGCATCCGATCGCCTGGGGCAATTTCCTCGACGGCGAGAGCGACAACATGTCGATCCGCGTCAAGGCCGTGCAGTCCAACGGCTGGCAGGACTGGGTGCTCCTGAAGCTGGACAAGTGTCTCGGCGATCCGGCGAACGGCTGGGGCTACCTGCATCTGAAGCCGATCGCGACCCGCGAGCTGACGCGCTCAGGCGCCACCCTCGAGGCGACCGCGGTCGGCCTGCCCAAGGACAAGAACGAGAAGACACTGACCGAGGATCCGAGCTGCCGCATCGTCGGCCAGATGTCGGAATCCGGCTGGCAGCACGACTGTATCACGCTGCCCGGCAATTCCGGCGGCCCGGTGCTCGAGCGCAATCCGAGCGACGGCAAATGGCCCGAGGTGCTCGGCATCACCGTGTCGCTGATCCTGCTCGACGGCATGGACCAGGACGACGCGGAATCGGCGATGCTCTCGGCCGACGATCCCAGCTATTTCTCGCTGCTCTCGACCGCGGTGCCGGTCTCGGCCTTCATCAACAAGGTCGCGCAATACCTGCCGCCGGATCCCGCGGTCACGGCCTATATCGCCAGCCACCGACTCGATACCGGCTACAGCACAGGCGACGATATCGACTATGACGGCGCGCTCGCCGATTACGACCAGGCCATCAAGGCGCATCCCGGCGACGCGGAGCTGCTGTTGCGCCGCGGCCTGTGGCAGGCGGCCGACAACAAGGCCGATGCCGCGATCGACGATTACAGCGCGGCGCTGAAGGTCGAGCCCGGCTATCCCGCGGCGCTGCTGTCGCGCAGCCAGAGCTTCTCCGACCGCGACGATCACGCCAAGCACGACCTCGACAACGCGATCGCCGATCTCACGGCGCTGCTCGGCCGGTTCAGCGATTCCGCCGAGCTCCGGCTCAACCGCGCCTATATCTATTCCCGCGACCACCAGATGGACGCGGCGATCGACGATTTCAGCGCCTTCCTGAAGATGCGGCCGAAGAGCTCGTCGGCGCTCCGGGCCCGCGCCGGCGCCTATGCCGAGCTGCATCGCTTCGATCTCGCGAGCCGCGATTACGACCGCGCGGTCGAGATCGATCCCGACCAGCCGGCCTCCTATATCGCGCGCGGCAACTTCCGCTCGCAGGTTGGCCGCGAGAACGAGGCCCTGGCCGATTTCGACAAGGCGCTGCAGATCTATCCGGCCGCGGCCGACGCCTATAGCGGCCGCGCCTATGTCTTCATCCAGCAGGGCAAGCTGAAGCAGGCGGTGGCCGCCTTCGACAAGGCGCTGACCTATGACGAGAAGGCGTCCTACGTGCTGGGCGGCCGGGCGAGCGCCTATCAGATCATCGGCGACGACGACGCGGCGCTGCGCGATTATGCCAAGGCGGTCGAATACGATCCCAGCGAACCCTTCATCAAGCTGCTCTGGCTGGTGGAGCAGGCGCGCGCCGGCAAGACCGCCGAGGCCAAGCAGGGCTTCACCGATTTTGCCGCCGATACGCGCTATGAGGACTGGCCGCGCGCGCTGGCGCAGTGCCTCTCGGGCGAGATCTCCGCGGCGGCCCTGGAGCGCATCGCCGACGAGGGCAGCGACTACGACCGGCAGGCGCATGCCTTCGACCGCGACTTCTATCTCGGCCAGGCGGCGCTGATCGCCGGCGATGTCGCCAATGCCAAGAAGCGGCTGCAGGCGGTGATCGACAGCGGCGACCGCCAGTACATCGAATGGAACATCGCCGCCGCCGATGTCGCCCGGCTCAACGGCACCGCTTCGGCCGCCGGCACCGCCTCCAGCGGCGAGGCCTCGAACACGCAGACGCTGCCGGCGAATTAAGGCTCACCAGCAATCTCGTCAGGCTGGAGAAAGATGCCCGGGTCAAGCCCGGGCATGACGAGATAATCCGGGCATGACGCGATGATCGCTGCCGCCTACAGCTTCGGCCGGTGCGCGGCGTCGCGGTACCAGCCGCCGACCGCCGCCTCATAGGCGGTCGCCGCCTGGAACACGTCGGCATCGCAATAGGTCTTGCCGACGATCTGGATCCCCGTGGGGACGCCGTTCTTGGCATGGCCGGACGGCACCGCCAGGACCGGGCAGCGCGACAGGGTGTTGAACGGCGAGGTCATGCACCAGCCGAGGATCGGCGGCAGGTCCACGACCTTGCCGTTGATGCGCAGATCCTCGTGGCCGTTCTCCAGGAAGTCGGCCTTCACCGCCGGCAGCGCCAGGGTCGGGCAGATGAAGACGTCGTATTTCTCCATCATCGGGCCGAAGGTCGCATACATCTTGGTCGCGCCTTCCATGGTGCGCAGGAAATCCTCCGGCTTCGATTTCTTCGCCTGGCGCGCGAAATCGACCGCGTAATAGGTCATCACCTTCGCATGGTTCTTCGCCGTGGCGCCGACCAGCGCGCCGAAGATGTGGTTGAGGTGATCGATCCCGGTGTCCAGCGCCATCCGGCCCCAATGGAGATCGATCTCCTCGACGGTGGCGCCGAGGCTCTTGAAGACGTCGAGGGCTCGCTTGGTGTTGGCGACGACTTCCTTGTCGACCTCGAAGCAGGTCAGGTCCATCGAATAGGCGATCTTCCAGCCCTTGATCGGCTTGTAATCGGTCGGCAGGGTCAGCTTCGGCCGCAAGGTCGAGATGTCGGTCGGCGAGGGGCCGGAGATCACGTTCTGCACCAGGATCGCATCGGCGATCGAGCGGGTCATCGGCCCGGTATGGCAATAAGGATCGAGGTTGAACGGCGGATCGTCGGAATTGCGCCCGTAAGGCGGCTTGTAGCCGACGATGCCGTTGGCCGAGGCGGGGATGCGGATCGAGCCGCCGATATCCGAGCCCATGGCCAAGGTGGTGACACCGGCGGCGAGCGCCGCGCCCGAGCCGCCCGACGAGCCGCCGGGGGTGAATTTCGGATTCCAGGGATTGCGGGTGACGCCCCAGAGCTTGCTGTGGCAGACCGAGGCGCAGGAAAATTCCGGCGTGGCGCCGCGCCCATGCACGATCGCGCCGGCCTTCAGCAGGCGCGCATTGTTCACCGAGGTCGTCTCGGGCACGTAATCCTTCATGGTCACCGACCCGAACGAGGTCGGCTTGCCGGCGATATAGCTCTCATCCTTGATGGTGATCGGCAGGCCTTCGAGCGCGCCCGGCCGGGCGCCGCTCTTCATGTATTTGGCCTCGGCCTTCTTCGCGAGGTCGAGCGCTTCCTCGAAATACATGTAGGTGAAGGGCTTCAGCTTCGGCTGCACCTTCTCGGCGCGCGCGATCACCGCCTTCATCAGCTCGACCGGCGAGAGCTTGCGCGCGCGAAAGAGCCGCAGCGCCTCGGTCGCCGTCATGTAGCAAAGATCGATATCCCCCACGATTTCTCCCTCCCCTGAAAAGCAAGACCCGCAAAGAAAAAGGGGCCTGCCCGACGGCAGGCCCCGGTTCCGGCCAAGGCCGAGTTACTTCATCACGTTGTTCCAGATCTTCTGATAGATCTCGTTCACGTCCTGCGGGCAGGACGGCACGAAGATCTGCTTGAAGCCGGCCGGCGGCGTGATCTCCGGCGCGCCGATCATGTCCTTGGGCATGAACTTCTCGGTGCCCGAGATGCCGTTGTCATAGCGCGCGAAGGCCGAGATCAGGGCCGCGTTCTCCGGGTCCATGATGAAGTTCTGGAACAGCTTCGCGTTCTCCATGTTCGGCGCGTCCTTCAGCACCGCCACGTTGTCCATCCAGCTCGCCATGCCTTCCTTGGGATAGGCGTACTTCACGGTGCCGGTGGCGATGCGCTCGCGCATCGATGCGCCGTTCCAGTCCATGGTGGCGGCGAAGTTATGCGCCGTCATGTTGCCGACCGTGTCGTATTCCATCGCGCGCCAGTTCGGCTTGGAGGCGACCAGCACGTCGTTGATCTTCTTCAGCACCGCCTTGTCGTTGGAGCAGGGCTGCTCGCCGAGATAGAAGCTGACCGCGTTGATCACGTCGCCCATCTCCGGGACGACGTTGACCTTGCCCTTCAGCTCGTCCGGCGTGTTGAACAGCAGACCCCAGGTGTCGATGTCGCCCTTGTACTTCGCGGTATCGACCGAGATGCCGGTGGTGCCCCACTGCCAGGGAACGGTGTAATGCCGGCCGTCATCCCAATAGACATGCACGAATTCCGGCCGGACGTTCTTGAAGTTGTCCATCTGGTCGGGCTCGGTCTTGGCCAGCAACCCGTCCGAGATCATCGACGGGATCACGTAGCTCGACGGCACCACGATGTCGAAGCCCGAGCCGCCGGCTTTCACCTTGGCCAGCATCGCGTCGTTGCTGTCATAGTCGGTCAGCGTGACCTTGATGTTATATTTCTGTTCGAACTTCTTGATCATGTCGGGGTTGGTGTAGTCGCCCCAGTTGTAGATGTGGAGCTCGCCGTCCGCCAATGCCGGCCCCGCCGCAAGGGCGACGCCCAAGCCGATCGCCAGGGCCGTCCAAGTATTCCTCATGAGATCCTCCTCTGTTTCTTTCTGATCGATGGTTGGTGGTTGATGACTACCTGGCTTTCCGCCTTGTCAGCAGGAAGAAGGTGGTCGCCAGGATGACGGAAGCGCACAGGAACATGGTCGCCATGGCGTTCAGCTCCGGCGTGATGCCGCGCTTGATCTGGCTGACGACATAGAGCGGCAACGTGGTCTCGCCCGGCCCCGCCACCAGCACGCTGATCACCACGTCGTCCAGCGAGACCAGGAAGGCCAGCATCGCGCCGCCCAGGATGCCCGGCACCAGCAGCGGGAAGGTCACGTGCCGGAACGCCTTCCACGGCGTCGCGTAGAGGTCGGCCGCGGCCGTCTCGTAGGTGCGGTCCATGTCCTCCAGCCGCGCCCGGATCGGCAGATAGGCGAAGGGGATGCAGAACACGACATGTGCGGTGATCAGATAGCCGATGCCGTAGATGCCGGTCGCCTGGCGGATCAGCCCGAAGAACACGATCGTCGCGATGCCGGTCACGATCTCCGGCACCATCAGCGGCTGGTTGATGACGGCATAGATGAAGGTGAGGCCGCGATAGTTCGGCACCCGGGTGGTGGCGATCGCCGCCATGGTCGCGAAGGTGGTGGCGAACAGCGAGGCGATGAAGGCGACCCGCAGCGACAGGAGCGCCGCGTCCCGGATCTCGTCGTCGTGGAGGGCGATGCCGTACCAGCGGATCGAGAACTGGGTCCAGATGACGGCCGCGTTGTTGTCGTTGAAGGAATAGGCGACCAGCACCGCGATCGGCGTGTAGAGCGCGACGACGCAGAACCAGGCCATGACCGCGAAGCCCGGCATGGTCTTGACGTTGAAGGTCCGACCCTTCGGGCGCGATGGCGCCGCGACGCTGCGTCCGCCCCGTGAATCGGCGACCGCCGTCATGCCGCGCGCCTCCGCTGGGTCTTGGTCGCATAGACCACCAGCGCAACCATCACCACCGCCATCAACGTGAGGGCGAGGGCCGAGCCCTGGGGCCAGTTGCGCGCGGTGCCGAATTGCTGGGCGATCAGGTTGCCCAGCATCATGCGGTTACCGCCGCCCAGGATCTGGGCGATGATGTAGTCGCCGATCGCCGGGATGAAGACCAGGATCGAGCCGGAGACGATGCCCGGCTTCACCAGCGGCACGATCACGTGCCACAGCACCTTCCAGCGGCTGGCATAGAGGTCGTAGCCGGCCTCGACCAGGCGGAAGTCGAGCTTCTCCAGGCTGGCATAGAGCGGCATCACCATCAGCGGCAGGTAGGCGTAGATCAGGCCGTAGCTCAGCGCGTAGTTGGTGAAGATGATCGGCACCGGCTGATCGATGAGGCCGAGGGCCAGCAGCGCGTGGTTGAGATAGCCCTCGTCGCGGATGATCATCATGATCGCGTAGATGCGGATCAGCAGGTTGCTCCAGAACGGGATGGTGATCAGGAACAGCCAGGCATTGCGGCTGCGCTCCTCGCGGGTCGCGATGAAATAGGCGGTCGGGAAGCCGACGATCAGCGCCAGCACCGTGGTCTGCAGTGCGATCAGGACCGAGCGCAGGTAGATCGAGTAATAGGCCCAGTTCGGCGACAGCGCGTCGGAGAAGATGTCCTCCTGGAACAGCACGTTGACCCAGGCATCCGGCTGGAACTTCCAGATGACGCCGGCATATTCGGCGGGCTTGGTCCAGGAATAGGCGAGGATGATCAGCAGCGGCATCATCCCGCAGCCGATGATCACGATCAGCGCCGGGGCGGAGAGCAGCCAGCGCTTGAGAGTGGCGCGGCGCTCGATCTCCGCCGCCGCAGCCGATGCGCCCGACATCGCCCCGTCGGGCGCCCCGGGGACCGCGGAAACGGGCGGTGGGGCGGGGGGCGTCTCGGCGGTCTCCGTGGCCATCTCAGTCCTTCAAGACCTGCATGGCTTCCGGCGCGATCCTGAGGCCGACCGCGTCGCCGGTCTTCAGGATGTCCTGGTGGCCACGCCGGTTCTGCACCCGGACCGTGACGTCGCCGCCGCAATCGAGATCGATGTGGAAATGCGTGTCGGTCCCGAAATAGACGATGTTCTCGACCTTGCCGGCGAGCTGGCATTCCGCGCCCGGCCGCACCAGGTCGATGCGCTCCGGCCGGATCGCCAGGGTCACCTTGCCGCCGACCGCGACCTGGTGGCCGAGCTCACGCGGCACCTCGATGCCGGAAGGCAGGCGGATCTCGCCTTTGTTGCCGATGCGCTGGGTGACCTCGGCCTCGATGAAATTGGTCTCGCCGATGAAATCGGCGACGAACCGGTCGACCGGATGCTCGTAGATCTCGGCCGCGGTGCCGATCTGCAGGATCTTGCCCCGGGACATGACCGCGATCCGGTCGGACATGGTCAGGGCTTCTTCCTGATCATGGGTGACGAAGATGAAGGTGATGCCGGTCTCGAGCTGCAGGCGCTTCAGCTCGATCTGCATCTCCTTGCGGAGCTTCAGGTCCAGCGCCGACAAGGGCTCGTCGAGCAACAGCACCTTGGGATGCGGCGCCAAGGCGCGGGCCAGCGCCACACGCTGCTGCTGGCCGCCCGAAAGCTGGTGCACCTTGCGGTTCCGCATCGGCTCCATGCGGACCAGCTTCAGCATCTGGGTGACCGCCTCTTCGACGACGGCGCGGCGGCGGCCCAGCATCTTCAGGCCGAAGCCGATATTCTGCGCCACGGTCAGGTGCGGGAAGAGGGCATAGGACTGGAAGACCGTGTTGACCGGCCGCTTGAACGGCGGCAGGTGCGCGACTTCCTGGCCTTCCAGCAGGATGCTGCCGGCGGTCGGCATCTCGAAGCCGGCGATCAGGCGCAGCAAGGTGGTCTTGCCGCAGCCCGAAGGGCCGAGCAGGGTGAAGAACTCGTTCTGCCCGATCGTGACGGAGACGTTGTCCAGCGCGACGACCGCGTCCGGACCCGCGCCGAACGTCTTGGTGACATTCTTGGCTTCGACCGCGGGTAATCCGGTCAACTCTGCACCATCCTGGAACCGCATCGGGGAGATGCGGAAGCGCCCTGTTTCGTGAATTGCTCTGTGTTTTTCTTACTGTAAGGCAATTCCGCTTTGCAGCAAGGCCCATCTTGAGCCGCGGCCCATCGGCGGTTCGGCGGTGGTGCTTTGACGGCCATGGGAATATTGTTACGGTCCGTTACATTCTCCGCGCCGCCGATCGTTCCCAGCGAGTTCCCTTGGACCAGCCCGCCGCCTTGAAGCCGACCGCCCGATCCGAAGGGCGATCCCTGGGGCGATTCCTGCGGCGACCGCTGGGGCGTCCCCTGGGGTCGGAAGGAGCGCCGCCGGACGGAAAGCCACGCGACACCACCGTCGCCGGCATCGTCTACGCCAACATGTCGGTTCTGACCTTCACCTTGATGGATGCGATCATCAAGGACACGTCACGGCAGTTCCCCACCGGCGAGATCATCTTCTTCCGCAACCTCTTCGCCTTCATCCCGCTGCTGCTCTACGTCTGGTTGCGGGGCGAGCGGCTGAATCTCAGGACCCGGAACGCCTGGGGCCATGTCATGCGCGGCGCCTTCGGCGTCACGTCGATGTTCTTCCTGTTCTTCAGCTATCAGGTCCTGCCGCTCTCCGACGCGATCGCGCTCGGACTCTCGGGGCCGATCTTCGTGACCGTGCTCTCGGTGCCGATCCTCGGCGAGCAGGTCGGCTGGCGCCGCTGGAGCGCCGTCATCACCGGCTTCATCGGCGTCGTGATCATGACCCGGCCGGGACCCGGCGTGTTCGACATCGATGCGGCCTGGCCGCTGCTCGGCGCGGTCTTCTATGCCTTCGCGATGATCTCGATCCGCCGGTTGGGATCGAGCGAACCCTCCTCGACGATCGTGTTCTACTTCTCCGCCTTCTCGGTGCTGGCCTCGCTGATCACCATCCCGTTCGCATTATTCGATCCCGGCTTTCGATGGGTGATGCCGCAGCATTTCTGGTCCTGCGTCGAGCTCTTCGCCGTCGGCCTCCTGGGCGGCAGCGCCCAGATCCTTCTGACCAAGGCTTATCAGCGCGCACGGGCCTCGGTGGTGTCGCCGTTCGACTACACCGCCCTGGTCTACGGCTTCATCCTGGCCTGGGTGTTCTACAACGAAGTGCCGGACGCCTTCCTGATCGTCGGCGGTCTCTTCGTGGTCGCCAGCGGCGTCTATATCATCCACCGCGAAACCGTGGTCGCGCGCGCCCAGCACCGTGCCCCGCCGGTGCCGCCGCTGCCGACCAATGAGTAGCGTCGCGCTACTTTCTGCCCAGCCGATTTTCGATCGCGTCCCAGATCTTCAGCTCCAGGCGCGTGCCGTCGAAGCGGTTGATCTCCTGCAGGCCGGTGGGCGAGGTGACGTTGATCTCGGTCAGGTAATCGCCGATCACGTCGATGCCGACGAAGATCAGGCCGCGGCTCTTGAGCTCCGGCCCGATCGCGGCGCAGATCGCGCGCTCGCGCGCGGTCAGGCTCGACGCCACCGGCTTGCCGCCGGCATGCATGTTGGAGCGCGCCTCGCCGGCTTGGGGCACGCGGTTGATGGCGCCGACCGCCTCGCCGTCGATCAGGATGATGCGCTTGTCGCCCTGGCGCACTTCCGGGAGATAGCGCTGCACGATCACCGGCTCGCGGTAGAGCTGGGTGAAGAGCTCCAGCAGCGAGCCCAGGTTCTCGTCGCCCGGGGTGATGTGGAACACGCCGGCGCCGCCATTGCCGTAGAGCGGCTTGACGATGATGTCCTTGTGCTCGGCGCGGAAGGCGAGGATCTCCTCCTTGTCCGAGGTGATCAGCGTCGGCGGCATCATCCCGTCGAACTTGGCGACGAACAGCTTCTCCGGCGCGTTCCGCACCTCGACCGGATCGTTCACCACCAGCACCTTGGGATGGATGTGCTCCAGGATATGGGTGGCGGTGATATAGGCCATGTCGAAGGGCGGATCCTGGCGCATCAGCACCACGTCGAAGGTCTTGAGATCGACCTTTTCCCGCGGGCCGAGCGTGAAATGATTGCCGCGCTCGCGGCGCAGCTCCAGCGTGTGGCCGCGCGCCGTGACCGCGCCGTCGCGCAAGGTCAGATGCCGCGGATGGTAGTAGAAGAGCTTGTGCCCGCGCTCCTGCGCGGCGAGTCCCATGACGAAGGTGGAATCGCCGTCGATATTGACGAGCTCGATCGGGTCCATCTGGACGGCGACGTTAAGGCCCATGGGACGGTCCTTCGGTTGCGCTGATCGTCAGTTGAGCTGCTGGCCGAGATCCTGGATCAGCCGCGCCACCTGATGGCGCTGGCTGTCATTGTCGGAGATCTCGAGGAACCGCTCGAGCGCCTGGCGCGCCGCGCCGAGCTTGCCGAGCCGCGCCTGGATCAATCCGGCCTCGCGGTAGAGCGGCGCGTGCCTGGGCGCGATCAGGGTCATCCATTCCAGCACGTCGGCGGCGCGTTCCAGCTCGCCCTCCTGGATCAGGCGGATCTTCAGGTTGTTCTCGAGCCGCAGCAGGATGTCGCGGTTCCCGACCGGCGCGTAATGCTCGGGCTGCAGCTCCGCCTTGTCGCCGGCGGTCGCCTTCAGCTTGCGCCGGAGCTCGGCGGTGTTGCAGGGCTCGCCGCCGGCAAAGGGATCGATGATGATCGCCCGGCCGCGGTGATGCAGCCGGAGCACGAAGTGACCCGGGAAATTCACGCCCTCGACCGGCCAGTTCCGGCTGCGCGCGGCGTGGATGTAGAGGATGGCGAGCGCCACCGGCAGGCCCTTCTTGCGGTCGATCACCCGCATCAGGTTGGCGTTCTGCAGATCGTCATAGGTCTGGCGGTCGCCCTGATAGCTGAACTGCCCGGCCAGCACCTTGCTGAGCGTGATCGAGCGGGCACGCAATCCGGCATCGCCCTCGGCATCGGCGCCGGGCTCGGTGCTCTCCTGCATCGCCACGGCGATCGCCGCCAGATGCTCGCGGTAGGGCTCGGGATCCGCCTTCTGGCGGTCGAGCGCCGCCAGAGCGAGGCCCGCCTCGGCGATGTCGATCGCCGCGTCCTCGCGGGCGCCCATCTCGGTCAGCACCGCCCGCGCGTCCCAGTTGGTGGAACCGCCCCCCATCGAATTCGTCACGGCGCGATCGGCTTGGCCGTGATCGCGCCCCTGGTCGAACCCGGAGCCGCATTCGGCTGTGCCAGGGCGGTGGCCGCCGGCGCGACGCCCGTGGGCGGGATGAAAGGCGGCTGATCGGGGATCGGAGGCAACGGGTCGGTTCTCACGCGGACATGACTGACAACCGCCCGCACATAAGGAACGTCGCGCACATGGTCAATGACACGCTGCAGCTCCGCCGGGGTCCGGGCGATGCCCATCAGATACACCGTCGAGCGGATGCAATCCACGCTGTAATTGCTCTGCCGGATGTCCCGGTCCAGCAGCAGCTTCAGATTGATCTCCTGGACCAGGAACTGGTCCTGGCTGATATCGCCGAAATCGCGGGTGCGCCCGACCTTCACATTGTCGATCACCTCGCGGACGCCGTCGGGCTCCCAGGCGATGCGGGTCGCCTCGACGCGGTCCTCCGGCTTCTGCACGAAGCCGGTCAGCAGCACCCGCCCCTCCTGCACCTGCAGGTTCACGTTCTGGAACAGCTTCGGGTCCCTGTTCAGCAGCCGGCCGTTGATGTCGGTCCAGATGACGTTGTCGCGCACCGCGTTGCCGAAGCCGCGCTCTTCCATCGCCATGTTGACCGCGGTGGCGCCGGCGCCGACCGCCATGCCGACCGGCGAGCAGCCGGCGAGCTGCGCCACGGCCGCTGCGCCCAGCCCGACGCGGAAGGTCATCGCGATTGCCCGCCGGATCGCGACCAGGGAGGCGATCGGCGGGTGATCCATCCGCGACTCGGGGAACATCGGCGGATGATGCCGAAGCTCATCCGGGCCGCCAAGCGTCTTTGAGGTGAATGGGCCGGCCCAGCGCCCCGAAAGCGATGAGGTCGAAGCGCAGCGCGAGCCCGGCGCAATCCGCGCGCTGCGCCATGAACAGCTCCGCCGCCCGCGCCAGCCGTTTCATCTGCGCCGGCGCCAGCGACCATGTGGCGGCGTCGGTGTCGGCGCGTTGCTTCACTTCGATGACGGCGAGACAGGCGCCGCGCCGCGCGATGAGGTCGATCTCGCCGACTGGCGAGCGCCAGTTGATTGCAAGGATCCGGTAACCTTTGAGGCGCAGCCACCAGACCGCGCGGCGCTCGCGCCCATGCCCGCGCCGGAACGCCGCGCGACCGGTCTCCGTGCGCCGGCTCGCGGCGCGGCGGCTTTCACTCGGCATCGCGTCGGCCGGAGAGCGCCAGCGCCCGCGCATAGATCTCGCGGCGCGGCAGGCCCGAGGCCGCGGCGACCGCGGTCGCCGCCTCTTTGACGCCCATCCGCGTCAGGGCCGAGGCTAGTGCCGCATCGACATCCATCGGCGCTTCGGCTGCCGCGTCGGGCGGGCCGATCACCAGGACGATCTCCCCTTTGGGCGCGCCGCTCTCGTGATAATGCCGCGACAGCTCGGCGAGACGGC
>DASZYM010000402.1:0-12055 GCA_035545355.1 Dongiaceae bacterium | reverse complement strand
GGTCCCTGGATCGGGCTCTCGGTCACGCCGAGCACGGTCCAGCCCGGCAGCGCGGCCAGCCAGGCGGCGATGCGCGCGCAGACCGCGCGGTGCAGCTCGGGATCGCGCACCACGCCGCCTTTGCCGACATTCTCCGGCCCGACCTCGAATTGCGGCTTGATCAGCGCCACGGCCCAGGCCTTCGGCGCGGTCAGCGCCAAGGCGTTGGGCAGCACGGTTTCGAGACCGATGAAGCTCGCATCGCAGACCACGACATCCGCCGGTTCCGGCACCTGGCTGCGGTCGAGATGCCGCGCATTGGTGCGCTCCAGCACGACGACCCGGGGATCGTTCCTGAGCTTCCAGGCCAATTGCCCATGGCCGACATCGACCGCATAGACCTTGGCGGCGCCGCGGGTCAGCAGCACGTCGGTGAAGCCGCCGGTCGACGCACCGACATCGATCGCCACGGCGCCGGTCGGGTCGAGCGCGAAATGGTCGAGCGCATGCACCAGCTTCAGCCCGCCGCGCGAGACCCAGGGATGATCGGCGCCCTTCACCGTGAGATCGGCATCGGCGGCGATGAGATCGCCGGCTTTGTCGATGCGCCTGGTGCCGGAATAGACCTGGCCGGCCAGGATCATCGCCTGGCCGCGGGCGCGGGTCGGCGCCAGGCCGCGATCGACCAGCAGCTTGTCGGCGCGTTCCTTAGCCGGCACGCGACGGCACCAGCGCGCCGGCACCCTCGACGACGAAGCGACGCGACAGATTCTGGAAACGGAAGGTCAGGAAGCCGGCGGAGGCGAACAGGCCGATGAACAGGCCGAACCACACGCCGCGCGGTCCGAAATGCAGCCCGAAGCCGAGCAGCAGCGCGCTCATCGCGCCGATCACGCAATAGCCGACGAAGCACATGATCATCGGCACGCGGGTATCCTTGAGGCCGCGCAGCGCGCCGATCGCCGTGCACTGCATGCCGTCCACCACCTGGAACAGGGCGCCGATCGGGATGATCGTGAGGGCGATCGCGAGCGCGCCCCGGTTCGCCGCGGCGGTCGGGTCGAAATAGAGGCCGATCAGGAATTGCGGCGCGGTGTTCATGGTGATGCCGGTCCCCAGCATCCAGACGATGCCGAGCGCGATCGCCACGAAGCCGGCGCGGCGCGCACCGGCCGGATCGCCGGCCCCGGTGAAGAAGCCGACCCGGACCGTCGCGGCCTGGCTCAGGCCGTAGGGGATCATGTAGGAGACCGAGGAGATGCTGATGACCACGGTATGCGCGGCCAGCGTATCGCCGCCGATCCAGGCCATCATCAGGCTGGAAGCCAGGAACAAGGCCGTCTCGAAGGCATAGCTGAGGCTGATCGGCCAGCCGACATGGAACAGGTCCTTCAGCACCTTCCAGTCGGCATGCAGCAGGTCGCCGAGCACGCGATAGCGGGCCAGCAAGGGCTGGCGCTTCACATAGACGAACATCACCGCGAGCTGCACCCAGCTCGCCAGCGACCAGGAGATGCCGACGCCGGTGACGCCCAGCGCGGGCGCGCCGAGATTGCCGTAGAGGAAGACCCAGTTGCTGCTGATCGCAACCCCCAGCGAGAGCAGCGAGATGATCACGACGATGCGCGTGCGGTGCAGGACCGTCGCGAAGTTGCGCAGCGCCGTGTACCAGAGCAAGGCCGGCACGCCGGTGAGGCCGGCATACATCATGCCGCGCATCATCTTCAGGATCTCGGGGTCCTTGCCGGAGAGCGCCAGGATGCTGGGCGTCACCGAGATCACGACCATGACCGGGATCGCCAGCAGCGTCGCCAGCCAGAGGCCCTGGCGCGAGACGCGGGTGACCATCGCCGGATCCGCGGCGCCGTCGGCATGCGCGCCGAGCGCCGCGATGCTGGAGAGCACGCCCATCGCCAGGAGCTGCGGCGTGAAGAGCAGATGCGCGCCGAGGCCCTCCGCCGCCAAGGCGGCGGTGCCGAGCTTGCCCGCCATCACCGCATCGGCGACGACGATGCCGATCTCGGCCAGGAAGGCGAGCGCGATCGGCGCGGCGAGGCGGACCGTCGCCGCCGTTTCGGCAGACCACTTCGCCCGGTTCTCTTGCGGGGAACCGGTTATGGTGATGCGATCCGCCATGAAACCGGTCTAGCTTTTGCGTGCGATGACGAACTCGGTCATCCAGCGCAGGGGATCGGCCTTCGGGCCGAAGGGCTCGAGATGTCGGTTCGCCTGCTCGCCCAGCAGGCGCGCCTGGGCCCGGGCGCGGTCGAGGCCGAGAATGGAGACGAAGGTCGCCTTGCCCGCCGCCGCATCCGCGCCGGTCGGCTTGCCGGTCACCTCGGCGCTGCCCTCGGCGTCGAGCAGGTCATCGACGATCTGGAAGGCGAGCCCGAGATCGTGGGCATAGGCGTTGAGCGCAGCGCGGGCCTGCGGCCCGGCATGGCCGAGGATGGCGCCCGCCTCGCAGGAGAAGGCGATGATCGCGCCGGTCTTCATCCGCTGCAGCCGGGTGATGGCGCCGATGTCGAGATTGGGATTGTTCTCGGCCAGCAGGTCGATCATCTGCCCGCCGACCATGCCCGCGGCACCCGCGGCGACCGCCAGCGCGTGCACCAGATCCGCGCGCACGCCGCCATCGGGATGGGTCTCGGGATGGGACAGCACCTCGAAGGCCAGGGTCAGCAGACCGTCGCCGGCGAGGATCGCCGTCGCCTCGTCGAACTGCTTATGCGCGGTCGGACGGCCGCGGCGCAGATCGCTGTCGTCCATCGCCGGAAGGTCGTCATGCACCAGGCTGTAGCAATGCAGCATCTCCACCGCCGCCGCCGCGCGCAACGCGTAGCCGCTGTTCACGTTGAACAGCCCGGCGCTGTTCAGCACCAGATAGGGCCGGATGCGCTTGCCGCCGCCCATCGTGGCATAGCGCATGGCCTCGACCACCTGCGCCTCGGCCCCGCTCACCGGCGGGATCAGCTCGTCCAGCACCCGGTTGGCCGAGCTCGCGGCCTCGTTCAACGCCCGTTCGATCTGCACGTGTTCAGTCCTCAATCGAGATCCGCCGGCTGCGTGCCGACCGAACCATTGGCTCCGAGAACGATCTTCTCGACCTTCATCTGCGCCTCGCGCAGTTTCGTCTCGCAATGCGCCTTCAAGAGCGCGCCGCGTTCATAGGATTTGATCGCGTCGTCGAGCTTGTTGTCGCCTTTCTCCAGACGCTTCACCAGCTCCTGGAGCTCGGCCAGCGCCTGTTCGAAGCTCATAGCCGCGATCTCCGCCGGCATCGCGGAACCGGCGTTCTCGTTGTCCGCCATCTCGGTCTCCAGGGAATGCCGGGCGAACTCGCATTTTTCGACGCGCCCGGCAGGCCGAATCGGCGGCATTCTATCGACCCGGCCAGGGCCTGCCAAGCCGGGGAACTGCCAACGATATCAACGAGATGGGCTAAGCTTCGGTCAGCGCCAGCATATGCGCGGCGGCGCTTTCGGCGAGCGCCTGGAGATCGTAGCCGCCCTCCAGGGTCGAGACCACGCGCCCGCCGCAGCAGGCCTCGGCGACGGCGCAGAGCCGCGCGGTCGCCCAGTGATAGTCCTCGCTCTCGAACTCCAAGGCGGCCAGGGGATCCTGCTTATGCGCATCGAAGCCGGCGGAGATCATCAGCAGCTCGGGCCGGAACGCCTCGATCGCGGGAATGACGATCTCCTCCATCGCCAGGCGGAACTCTTCCGAGCCCGAGCCCGGCGCCAGCGGCGCGTTGCAGATGTTGCCGACGCCGCGTTCGCTCCGGGCGCCGGTGCCGGGATAGAGCGGCATCTGATGGGTCGAGGCGTAGAAGAGATCGGGATCGGCGGCGAAGATATGCTGCGTGCCGTTGCCGTGATGCACGTCGAAATCCATCACTGCGACCCGCTTCAGCCCATGGACCGCGCGCGCCTGCCCGGCGCCGATCGCGATATTGTTGAAGATGCAGAAGCCCATGGCGACATCGCGCTCGGCATGGTGTCCCGGCGGGCGGACGGCGCAGAACGCGTTCTTGAACGCGCCGGTCAGCACCGCATCGACCGCCGCCGTCACCGCGCCCGCGGCGCGCAACGCCGCCTCGCCGGAGCCGGGCGAGACCACGGTGTCGCCGTCGAGATGCGCCCAGCCTTGCTGCGGGATCGCGGCCAGGGCGGCACGCACGTAGTTTTCGTCATGGCTGCGCGCGATCTGTTCGATCTCGGCGCGCGGCGCCTCGCGCCATTTGACCGCGGCGAATTCCTCGCCCTTCAGACCGTGCAAGACCGCCGAGAGCCGCTGCATCCGCTCCGGATGCCCGCCGCCGGTGTCATGCTGCAGGCAGGCTGCATGGGTAAAGAGCGCCGTCGTCATTGCGCGTCGCCGGCGCCCGCATTGTCGTCGGCCGGCTGCTGTGCGGCGCTGGTCACGCGATGCAGGGTGATGTCGAGACCGGGCTCGCTCCAATCGACCGTATTCGGATCGTCGCTGTTCCAATGCGCCGAAGCGAAGACCTGGCCGAGACAGGTGATATCGACGGCCATCTGCTTGGGATCGGCCGCATCGGTGCCGGGGCTGAAGCTCGGGCTGGAGCAGGTGCCGCCGGAGAGACTGGCGATCGCCTGGCGATCGATCTTCAGGATGCTGCCGGTCATCGTATCGTTGGCGGCACTGCCCTCCGCATGGTCGACATGCCACAGGCCTTGCAGCGTCGCGACCGGATCGGCGGGCGCCGGCGCATTCGCCTGGTCCTGCTGCTCCGGCGCCGGTTGCTGGCCCGACTGGTCCTGATCCGACTGACTCTGGTCGGGCTGCGCCTGGTCGGGCTGCGCCTGATCGCCGTCCTGGCCCTGATCCTGGCCGGCATCCTGAGCGACGGCCAAGGACGGCAGCGCCGCCGACAGCATGAGCGCGAAGAGCAAACGCGAAACGGTCATCGATCCTTCCGCCATTCCCTGATTCCATATCCGAACAGGATCAGCCAGCCGAGCAGCATCAGCATGCCGCCGATCGGCGTCACGAAGACCAGGCCGTGCCAGCCCAGGATCGCCAGCAGATAGAGGCTGCCGGAGAATAGCAAGGCGCCGAGGCAAAAGCACGATCCGACCCAGCCGCGCACCGGCCAGATCGACACCGGCGCCACCGCCAGAGCGAGCAAAGCGGCGGCATGCCAGAGCTGATACTCGGCGCCGGTCTTCACCCAGTCGGTCGCCGCGGCGCCGATCCGGTTCATCGCGCCATGCGCCGCCCACGCGCCGAATGCAACGCCGCAGAAGCCGTGGAACCCGGCCGCCGCCAACCACTTTCCCATCGCACCGCCTCGCGGATTCCATTTCGGCCGCAAGGCGTGGCATTATCGCCGCGGGCTGTCAAAAGCAAATGGGGCAAACCTTGGCGCCGACCAACATCATCCTCGACCGCCGCGACAACGTGTGGCGCCTGACCCTCAACCGTCCCGACAAGCTCAACAGCTTCACCCGGGACATGCTGACCGAGATCGGCGACGCCCTGACCGAGATCGAGGCGGATGCCGAGGCGCGCGCTCTGGTCATCACCGGCGCCGGCCGCGGCTTCTGCGCCGGCCAGGATCTGCGCGAGGCCGCCGCGGTCGAGGACGGCGATGCCGTGCGTGCCGTGATCGAGCGGCATTACAATCCGATGATCCGCCTGTTGCGCAGTCTGCACATCCCGGTCATGGCGGCGGTCAACGGCGTCGCCGCCGGCGCGGGCGCCAGCCTCGCCGTCGCCGCGGATCTGGTCCTGGCGACCCAGTCGGCCAGCTTCAGCTTCGCCTTCAGCCGGATCGGCCTCATCCCCGATGCGGGAGCCACCTATTTCGTGCCGCGCCTGGTCGGCCATGCCCGCGCCCTCGGCCTCGCTCTCCTCGGCGACACGATCGGCGCGGAGACCGCCGCGCAATGGGGCTTGATCTGGCAAGCCGTGCCCGATGCCGAATTCCACGCCGCGGTCGAGCGCATGACCGACCGTCTCGCGAACCTGCCGACCGCCGCGGTCGCCCTGATGAAACAAGCGGTCAGCGCCGGCGAGCATCACTCCCTGGAGCAGCAGCTTGCGCTCGAGGCCGAGCTGCAATCCCGGGCCGCCGAGACCGAGGACTTCCAGGAAGGCCGGAGCGCGTTCCTAGAGAAAAGAAACCCCCGTTTCGCCGGCCGGTAGGATCCGCCGGCCTCCGGCCATTCCCCGGCAGATGCGTTGAATTGATCGGGATCATGTCCGCACCGCAGGGTGTTAGGAGCCGACTTTCATCCACGCTGGAAGTTCGCCCTTAACCATTCTTTCACGCCGTTTGCGCAGGATCGCACGGCTGGGACGGGGGCTTTGCCCTTCGCCGCGACGAAAGGGCGCGACCTGCGGATCTCCATGGCCTTCTCTGCGAGCTCACGATCGGTTTCCACGATGGCGCGGCGGGCGATCCGCCTGGTGGCGATGGTGTTGCCGGTGCTGGTCCTGGTCTTCGGCTTCGGCATCTCCTGGTATCTCTCCAACGTCATGCGCGGCGAGATCGAGCGCACCGCCGACGAACGCTTCGTGCACCAGATCGACCTGGTGAAGAAGCGCGTCGTCGAGCGCCTGGCGCATCTGGAGCTGATCTCCGAGCTCGGGCTCGGCATGGTGCAGATCGTCAACAACACCAATCCCCAGCAGTGGAGCTCGTTCACCAACGGGCTCGACTGGAAGCAGCTCAGCGGCCTCATCGGCATCGGCTATGCCGAGCGCGCCAAACCCTATTCCGTCAGCCTGCTCTCGCGGCTCTACAGCTACTCGCCCGACATCGCGATCGAATCGCTCGGCGATCCGCAATCCGACCGTATCTATCCCGTGACGCTGTTCGAGCCGGCCGCCGCGGCGCCCAATTTCCTCGGCGTCGACCTCGCCTCCGACCGGCGCCTGCGCCAGGCGGCCGACCGCGCAATGACCAGCGGCCAGACCACGCTGTCCAAGATGCTCGAGCGGAATGCCGGCAAGCTGGCCGGCACCGCCTTCGTGCTGGCCCCGGTCTACACGCCCGGCAAGCCGCCGGCGGACACCGCCGAGCGCCGCGACCGCCTGATCGGCTGGGTGGTTCTGCCGGTGCATTTCGCCGACCTGGTCGGCGAGGCCGTCGCCGAAGTCGCCAATGTCGTCGATATCCAGGTCTATATGGGCGCGCCGATCCCGGAAAACCTGCTCTACAAGACCGACGGCCCCGCGATCCCGCCGGCGCCGCCGGTCCAGTCGGCCCTCGATCTCGATGCGGTCCCCTCCTACGACCACAGCGATATCCTGCAATTCGCCGACCAGATGCTGACCTTCGAGTTCCACAGCCGGCCGAGCTTCCTGAACGAGCGCGACACGCGCCTGCCTGCCGTGATGCTGACGACCGGCTTGGCGGCGAGCCTGCTCGCCGCCGGCATCATCTGGTCGCTGGGCCGCGCGCAGAACCGCGCCGAGCGCCTGGCGCAGGCGATGACCTACGATCTGCGCACCGCCAAGGAGCAGGCGGAATCCGCGAACGTCGCCAAGACCCAGTTCCTCGCCACCATGAGCCACGAGATCCGCACGCCGATGAACGGCGTGCTCGGCATGGCGGGCCTGCTGGCGGATACAAGGCTCGACGCGCAGCAGCAGCATTTCGTCGAGGTGCTGCAGCAATCGGGCGAATCCCTGCTCAGCATCATCAACGACATCCTCGATTTCGCGAAGGTCGAGGCCGGACGCCTGGAGCTCGAGCATATCGGGTTCGAGCTGGTCTCGGTGATCGACAGCACGGTCGACCTCGTCTCCAGCCGCGCCCACACCAAGGGCATCGAGGTCGCGGCCTTCATCTCGCCCGAAGTGCCGACCATACTGAAGGGCGATCCCGGCCGGCTGCGCCAGGTGCTGATCAACCTGCTCTCGAACGCGGTCAAGTTCACCGAGACCGGCGGCGTCAGCCTGACCGTGGAACTGGCCGATGCGGGGCCGGAGGACGTGAAGCTGCATTTCGCGGTGCGCGACACCGGCATCGGCGTGCCGGAGCAGGCGCGCGCCAAGCTGTTCACGCCGTTCAGCCAGGTCGATGCGTCGATGACCCGGCGGTTCGGCGGCACCGGCCTCGGCCTCGCCATCTGCAAGCAGATCGTCGACCTGATGCATGGCGAGATCGGCGTCGATTCGCGCACCGGCGCCGACAGCGGCAGCACCTTCTGGTTCAGCGGCCGCTTCGGCCTCGGCCAAGGCCAGGTCGACAGCGCCAACGGCGCGATCAGCGCGCGCCTCCGCGGCCGCACCGTGCTGATCGTGGACGACAACATGATCAACCGCGAGATCTTCGCCCGCTACATGAGCGGCTTCGGTGCCCGGGTCCTGAGCTACGAGGATCCCGACGTGCTGCTCGCCGACCTGCAGCGCAACGCGATCGCCATGCCGATCGCGCTCGCCATCGTCGACCACATGATGCCGAACCTGACCGGTCCCGACTTCCTGAAGGCCGCGCGGCACATTCCCTGGGTCACCATCGAGAAGGTGATCCTCTCCTCCTCCGCCGCGATGCTGAACCGCAGCCAGGTGCTGGAGCTCGGCTATGACGAGAGCCTGCCCAAGCCGGTCCGCCGTTCCTCGCTGATATCCGCGGTCGCGCATGTGCTGGGCATCGGCCAGCTTGCGCCGCATCGCGCGGCACCCGCCGAAATGATGCCGAGCGCGGTCGAGGGCGTGCCGCTCCGCGTCCTGGTCGCGGAAGACAATCAGGTCAACCAGCTCCTGGTCACCACGATCCTGGCCAAGGCCGGCATGCGCGCCGAGGTCGCGGCGAACGGCGTCGAGGCGGTGCAGGCGGTGCATCAGCGCAATTTCGACGTCGTCCTGATGGACATGCAGATGCCCGAGATGGACGGGCTGGAGGCAACCCGGCGCATCCGCCAACTGGGCGCGCTGGGGCGCGCCGTGCCGATCATCGCCATGACCGCCAACGCCATGCAGGAAGACCGTCGCCGCTGCCTGGAAGCCGGCATGAACGACTTCGTCGCCAAGCCGATCGATTCCGCCGAGCTGCTGCGCAAGATCGCCGCCCATTGCCGCGCCGAGATCGACGAGGCGACCATGCGCGCGGCGAGCGTGCCGGCCGTGCCCGGCACGCCGGCTTCACTCTCCGACGAGCAGACCGACGCGCTGGAGAGCCTGCTGACCGAGCTCGAGCCGCATCCCGGCTTCCCGCCGGAAACGGAACCCGAGCGCAAGCGCGTCGTGCATTGAACCGCTAGTCGCCCTTCGTCACCGCATTCAGGAAATCCGGCGAGGCGATGACCTTGTGAAGGTCGGTGCCCTTGGCGATCAGGCCCGGCGCCTTGGCGCCGGTAAAATTCGCCTTTCCCATCTGGCACGCGGATATGACGCTGGCATGCTCGGAGCTCTTGGTGGCCGTGACGCGCACCGTCTCGACGCCGAGATCGGCGTCGCAGAACCGCACGTTCTCCAGGATGGAATCGTCGAAGCGCACGCCGCGCAGCTCGGCGCCGGTGAAGTCGGCCCCGCTCAGGTCCGACCCCAGGAACGTCGCAAGATTGAGCGAGGCCTTGGCCAGCCTGGTGCCGCGGAGCTTGGCCTCCTTGAACACCGCGCCGGTCAGGCGTGAGCCGGAAAGATCGAGGCCCGAGAGATCGGCGCGCGTGAACTCGGCGCGGGCGCCCTGCGCCCCGCCGGTATCGACCCATTTCGTGTGCTCGGCGATCATCGCCCGCAGCTTGTTCATCGCTTCGGGCGAGTCATCGACCCGCACGGCCTCGGAGACGTCGGTGTTGAACAAGGCGAGGGTGCCGAGATCGACGCCGATCAGGTTGGCGCCCTTCAGCACCGCCTTGTCCATCTTCGCGCCCGCCACGGTGGCGCGGTCGAGCCGCGCGCCGGTCAGGTCGCAGCGCGAGAGATCGGCGCCGGTCAGGTCCACGCCGCGGAGCTGGGTGCCCGAGAGATCGGCGCCTTCCAGCTTGGCGTGGCGCATGCTGGCGCCGGTCAGATCCGCCTTGCGCACGATGGCGCCGCTCAGCCGCGCGCCTTCGAGATTGGCGCGGAGCAGCCGCGGCCCGCTGGGCTCGCCGTCCGCGCCGTCCTCGTCCTTCAGGTCGTCGCCGTCGATCATCAGCGCGCCGCTGCGCAGGTCGGCGCCGGAAAGCAGCGCCTCGGTGAAGTCGCTGCCCTTGAGCTGCGCGCCGCGCAGGTCGGCCTTCAGGCAGTTGGTCGCCTTGAGGTTGGTGCCGGTCAGGTCGGCGCCGTAGAGATCGGCACCCTCGAGCTGGGCGCCGCCGAGATCGCAGTTGGTGATCCTGGCGCCGACCAGCTTGGCGCGGCTGAGATTGACGCCGCGCAGCGACACGCCGTTGAGGTTGAGGCGGCTGAGATCGGCGCGCCGCCCGCCCTTCTCGTTCATCAGCCAGAGCTGATGCGCGGCGAGCACGCCCCAGAGCTCCTCGAGCGGGATCGACGACGACTGCGGTGCTGCGTTTGCCATGATCGCCGCCGGTTACATCGAGAAGACCAGGGCCACGCGCTCGCCGTTGCGGACCAGCGATTTCGAGGCGCGCTTCGGCAGCGGCACCTTGCGCTTGATGCAATGGGCGATCAGCAGCGCGCCCAGCACCTGGGTCCCGATCTCCATGTTGGTGGGAGCGTCGCCGGTGGCGGGGACGACGGTCACGAGCACGCCGACCTCGCCGCCCTCGCTGACCGCGATCTTGCCGAGCTTGTCCCGCTCGCCCATCTTCTTGCTGGTGATCAGATAAGAGAGAACGGCGGTTGCCAGTTCATCCATCGAAAACGTCAGGCGCCGGTTCTCTTCGATCATGCTGCGCTTACTCGCTGTTGAATGTGCATTCGGTCGGGTTGCCGCTTTCGCGGCGGATCATTGGTTTCCCTTGACCAACAGCCGGTTGACGGCCGAAGGATCGAGCTTGCGCGGCACGCGCACGGTCACGCGCCCCGCCGGGGGAATTTCCGGCGAAGGCCGGCCGTAGAGCCAGCCCTGGCCCAGGGTGACGCCGAGCTCCTGCAGGATCTTGTGCTGCTCCTCGCGCTCGACCATCTCGGCGACGGTCAGGACGCCGAGGCTCTTGCAGGTCGCCAGCACGCCCTCGACGATCGCGCGCTCGCGCGCCCGCTCCGAGATGCCCTTCACATAGGCGCCGTCGATCTTGACGTAGCCGACGACGAGCTGCTGCAGATAGGGCAGCGACGAAGCACCGGCGCCGAAATCGTCGAGGCAGATCGGGTGGCCGCGCGCGCTCAGCCGGTCGACGGCGCGCGCCGCCTTCGCCAGGTCTTCGAGCTTGGCCGATTCCGTGATCTCGATGATGAGCCGGTCGCGCACCTCGCCGACCTTGTTCGACAGCTCCTCGAACATCGAAAGGAAATTCTCGTTGAGCAGCGAGCGCGCCGACATGTTGACGGCAAGGCTCAGGGCCTGGTTCTGCGCCATCGCCTGCTGCAGCCGGGCGACGGCGCCCTGGGTCACCGCGAGGTCGACCTCATGGATGGTGTTGATCTGCTCGGCGAACTGGATGTCCTCGAACGGCGACTTGCCGTCGGCGAAGCGCAGCAGCACCTCGTAGTGATGCGGCTTGCGCTCGGTGAGGTCGACGATCGGCTGATAATGCAGGCTGAGGCGCCGCTCGTGGATGACGTCGCGCATCATCACCACGCGGCTCAGCGTCTCCGCGGTGATCTTCCTGAGATAGCTCTCCGCCGAGCCGGCGGCGACGGCCTCGGCGCCTCCGGCGCGGAAACGCTCCAGCACGTGGGAGAGAATGCTCTCGACGTCGTCCTCGGCGAGCGAATCCGTGCGAAAATCGAGCGCGGTCTCCTGGACCTTGAGCGCCGCAGGATCGAGATCGTAATTCTCGCCGATGCGCACGATGGCGTCGGCGATCGCCTGGCCGGGCTCGCCGTCGAGCTGCGCCACGCTGAACCGTCCGTCGCCGAGCCGCGCCGCACCCTCCTCGGTCACCGCGTGCTTGCGGAGCTGGGTGCCGATCTCGGCAAGCAGCGCCTTCGACCGCTCGCGCCCCAGCAATTGATCGAGCTCGCTCTCGCCGCAGATCTGCACCAGGGT
>DASZYM010000401.1:0-5829 GCA_035545355.1 Dongiaceae bacterium | reverse complement strand
AGCGCGGTCGCGAACAAGGCCTCGGCGATGCCGGGGGCCACCACGGCGAGGCTGGTGTTTTTGGTGCCGGCGATGGCGGCGAAGCTGTTCATGATGCCCCAGACCGTGCCGAACAGGCCGACGAAAGGTGCGGCCGAGCCGACCGAGGCGAGGAACACCATGTAGCGTTCCAACTGATCCATCTCGCGGCCGAGGGTGATGTGCATGACCCGCTCGATGCGGTCCTGCAGACTCTCCTTCAGCGCCTCGCTGGCGAGCAGGCCCTTGGCGGCGGAGCGCCGCCATTCGCGCATCGCCGCGACGAAGATCGAGGCCATCGGATCGGTCGGGCGATTGGCGATGCGGTCGAACAGCTCTTCGAGCGAGCCGCCGGACCAGAAGGATTCTTCGAACTTGCGGGCGCGGGAGCGCAGAGCGCGCAGGCGGATCATCTTGTCGAAGATGATCGCCCAGCTCCAGATCGAGGCGAGCAGCAGCAGGATGATGACCGCCTTGACGATCCAGTCGGCCTGCATGAACAGCGCCCAGACCGAAAGGTCGTGCACGACCTGGCCGGTGCCCGGCGGGATCATGCTGGGATCGACTCCTTGCGCCGCGGCAGCCGCGGCGCTGGGATCGAGCGTGCCGCCGGAGACCGGCGCGACCGGCACGGCCGGCGGTGGAGTGTCTTGGTTCATGTCCTGATCTCTTTAATCGTTCAAGTCGCGCAAGATTGTGTTCAGTTTATGGCGATCGCCGCCCTCACCCGCTCCGGCAGCCGCGTCGGGCGCCCCTCGCGGGTGATGCAGGCGATTGTAACAACGAGCTCGACCAGAACCTCGCCGCCGCAGCGCACGGTCTGATCCAAGGTCAGGGTGGCGCCGGTCATGTCGGCGAGCCGGGTTTCGATTTCCAGCGCATCGTCGAGCCGCGCCGAACGGCGGTATTCCGCGGCGACGCGCCTTACCACCAGCATCAAGCCGTCGTCAGCCACCATCTCCGCATGGCTGATGCCGGCCGCGCGCAGCATCTCGGTGCGCGCCCGCTCGGCGAATTTCAGGTAGTTGGCGTAATAGACCATCCCGCCGGCATCGGTGTCCTCGAAATAGACTCGAACGCGATGGATATGCGGCGTGACAGAGTTCTTGCCGGCCGACGCCCCCTCACCCTGTCCCTCTCCCGCGAGGGGAGAGGGGACGCTGCTTCGAGCAGCCATGACACGGCGACGGATCCGGGTCCTTGCAGCGCGTTCAAGAGTCTTCGGCCGAAGCGGCGGAGGCTCAAACGGGGCCCCTCGGGCCAGGAGCTCGGCCATCAGCGCTTCCAACACACCATTCGTATTTGCCAAGACATCTTGGTTCCGGAATCGGACTACGGAAAACCCATCGGACTCCAAACGGGCCGTGCGCGCTCTGTCATATTCAACTTGGTCGACGTGCTGACTGCCGTCGAGCTCTACGATCAACTTCGCTTCGAAGCAGCAAAAGTCCACCGTGTAGGGCGGAAACGGCACTTGGCGCCGAAACTTCGCGCCCACCAAGGCGCGATTTTGCAGCCTCGACCACAGCAGCCGCTCGGCGTCGGCCGCCCTCGCGCGCAGGGCCCTGGCGGTAGGAATGCTCAAAGGAGCGCCTCGTTGCCCGCCATTCCCTTCTCCCCTTGTGGGAGAAGGATACGCAGGCTTGGCGAGGCGCAGCCGAGCCTAGCCGGAGTTGGATGAGGGGTCGCGCACCGCGAGGTGCGCACGCTCGATAGAGCGTAAGGCATCAGGCGGCGGAGCAACAGCGCTCCCGCGCTGCGCGCCTGACGGCGCGGCCCCCTCGCCCAGCTTCGGCTAAGCTCGCTTGCGCTCGCTAAGCCTGCGCAACCCTCTCCCACGGGGGGAGAGGAAATCCATTTCCGCAGCGTCTCTCCGCCGCTCATTTGCCGCCCTCATCGTCACTGCCGGCCGCGGTCAGCAGCTCGAGCTGCGCCTGGGTCTGCGAGGACGGCGTCAGGCCGAGATGCTTGTAGCCGTTCAAGGTCAGCATCCGGCCGCGCGGCGAGCGCTGCAGCAGGCCCTGCTGAATGAGATAGGGCTCGATCGCATCCTCGATCGTGTCGCGCTGCTCGGAGAGCGCCGCGGCGAGGGTTTCGACGCCGACCGGCCCGCCGCCGTAATCCTCGGCGATGGCGCGCAGATAGCGCCGGTCCATGGCGTCGAGGCCGATCGAATCCACTTCGAGCCGGGTCAGCGCCTGGTCGGCGAGCCTGGCATCGACGCGCCCGGACTTGGCGACCGCGGCGAAATCGCGCACCCGGCGCAGCAGGCGGCCGGCGACGCGTGGCGTGCCGCGGGAACGGCGCGCGATCTCGGTCGCGCCATCGGGGGCGAGATCGAAGCCCAACACCCCTGCCCCGCGCCGCACGATCTCCTCCAGCTCGCCCGTATTGTAGAAGTTGAGACGCAAAGGGATGCCGAAGCGTTCACGCAAAGGCGTCGTGATCAGGCCGAGCCGCGTGGTCGCGCCGACCAGCGTGAATTTCGGCAGGTCGATGCGCACCGAACGCGCCGCGGGCCCCTCGCCGATGATGAGGTCGAGCTGGAAGTCCTCCATCGCGGGATAGAGGATCTCTTCCACCGCCGGCGAGAGGCGATGGATCTCGTCGATGAACAGCACATCGCGCGGCTGCAGGTTGGTGAGCAAAGCCGCGAGATCGCCGGCGCGGGCGATCACCGGGCCTGAGGTCGCACGGAAACCGACACCCAGTTCGCGCGCCACGATCTGCGCCAAGGTGGTCTTGCCGAGGCCCGGCGGTCCATAGAGCAGGACGTGGTCCAAAGCCTCGTCGCGATGTCGCGCCGCCTGGATGAAGACCGCCAAGTTCTCGCGCAGCTTCTGCTGGCCGATGAACTCGGCGAGTTGCAGCGGGCGCAGCGAAAGCTCCGACGTATCCTCGGCCTTCTGCTCGGCGGCGATGACCCGGCTTTCAGGCCCCTTGGCACTCACTGCGACAATTCCCTCAGGCCGTTGACGATCAGGTCATTGAGAAGCGGCTTGCCGCCGGCGGCGATGACCTTGGAGACGGCGCCGAAGGCCTCGGCGCGGCGATAGCCGAGATTGACCAGGGCCGAGACCGCGTCGTTGACGAGGTCCCCGCCCTCGCCTTTGGGCGCCGGGAAGGCGGCGATATTGGCGGCGGCGGTGCCCATCGCCATGCCGGCGGCCTTGTCCTTCAGCTCAGAGACGATGCGCTGGGCGAGCTTCGGCCCGACGCCGTTGGCCCGCGAGACCGAGGCCTTGTCCTGCGCGGCGACGGCATTGGCGAGATCCGCGGGCGTCAGGGTCGAGAGGATGGCGAGCGCCACCTTGCCGCCGACGCCCTGCACCGTGCGCAGCAGGCGGAACCAGTCGTGCTCGGCATGATCGGCGAAGCCGAACAGCGTGATCGCATCCTCGCGCACTTGCGTTTCGATCAGCAGGCTGGCGGGCGCGCCTTTGTCGCCGATGCGCGAAAGCGTCTTGGAACTCGCCTGCACGACATAGCCGACGCCGTTGACGTCGAGGAGCACGCCGTCCTCGGTCACGCTGTCGATCACCCCGGTCAGCTTGCCGATCACCGCGCGACCTCGCGGAAGTCCTTGGCGCCCCATTGCCGCAAAGTGCCCATGTGGTGCGCGTGGCAGATCGCGACCGCCAGCGCATCGGCGGCGTCGGGCGATCCCGCCTGCGAGGCCGGCAGCAGCACCCGCACCATCACCTGCACCTGCTCCTTGCCGGCATGGCCGGCGCCGACCACGGACTTCTTGATCAGGTTGGCGGGATATTCGTAGACCTGGAGCTTGTGCAAGGCCGGGGTCAGCAAGGCGACGCCGCGCGCCAGGCCCAGCTTCAGCGTGGAGGTGGGGTTCTTGTTGACGAAGGTCTCCTCGACCGCCGCGGCATCGGGCTGGTGCTGCTCGATGATGAGGTTCAAGCCCGCATGGATCTCGGCCAAACGCTCGGCCAGAGGCTGCGACGCCACAGATGAGATGCGTCCGGCCGCGACGAAGGAGAGACGCGAACCGTCCTGGTCGATGACACCCCACCCGGTGTGCTGCAGGCCTGGATCGAGGCCGATGATCCTCATCTGGGCGGGTTACGCCGAGAGACGCTGCAGGGTCTCGTCGGAGACCTCGTAGTTGGCGTAGACGTTCTGGACATCATCATTGTCCTCCAGCGCGTCGATCAGCTTCATCAGGGACTCCGCGGTGTCACCCTCGACCATGGTGGTGTTCATGGGGCGCCATTGCAGCTTCGCCTCGCGCGCCTCGCCGAACTTCTTCTCCAGCGCGTCGCGCACGGAGGAGAAGTCGTCGGGCGCGCAGGTGATCTCGTGGACCTCGGCATCGCTCTCGACATTGTCGGCGCCGGCTTCGAGCGCCGCCTCGAACATCGCGTCGGCGCTCGCGGCTTTCGCCGGATAGGCGATCACGCCCTTGCGCTCGAACATGAAGCTGACCGAGTTGGTCTCGCCGAGATTGCCGCCGGACTTGGAAAAGAGCGCCCGGACTTCCGACGCGGTGCGGTTCCGGTTGTCGGTCAGCGCCTCGATGATGATGGCGATGCCGCCCGGGCCGTAGCCCTCGTAGCGCACCTCGTCATAGGCGGTGTTGTCCTCGCCGCCGGCGCCGCGCTTGATGGCCCGGTCCATGGTGTCCCGGGGCATATTGGCCTGGCGCGCGGCGATGATCGCGGCCCGGAGCCGGGGGTTGGCGTTGGGGTCGGCCTGGCCGGTTTTAGCGGCAACCGTTAACTCCCGGATGATCTTGGTAAAGACCTTGGCGCGCTTCGCATCCTGCGCGCCCTTCCGGTACATGATGTTCTTGAATTGTGAATGCCCAGCCATCGGACGGCCTCGATACCCTATAGAGGATGTTTCCCATAAAAATCCTACCATATCTAGGGGGCATGCGGCTGAACCGGTCGGGTTCCCGGCTTGGCGCCCTTTATGGCGGATGGCACGCCTTCTAATCGTCCGGCGGCGCTTCGGCTAGTCCGATTTGGTCAGAGTCGGCTCGAGAATTTACCGATCTTTTACGCTTGGGGCCCAGTATCGGCGCAAGGTGCCCCGGAGATCCGACCCCGGATCGCGTGCACCATCAGGGATGGCGACCATGCTGCACTCGACCACGATGACGCTGCCGGAAGCGGCCCAGGCCGAAACCGAGCAATTGCGGGCCGAGATCCATCGGATGGCGGACATGGTCTCCGGCGTGGTGCGCAACACCGCGATCGACGCCATCGCGGCGGCGATGACGATCGCCGCCGGCGGCGCGCCGACCGCGCCCAAGGACGCAACCCAGGTCGCCGGCGAGCTGCTGAGCCGGGCGACGGTGATGCAGACCGAGATCGACCGCTTCCTCTCGATCGCCGCCGGCCGCAACGCGGCCTGAGCTACACGCTCTCTGAAAGCGGCTCGGCGCGATAGAAGATGTCGCGCCGATAGTGGACGCCTGTGTCGATCATGCTGACCAGGCCGAACAGCATCATCACCACATAGAACAGCGCACCCGGCAGCCGATCGGCAACATCATAGAGGCACGCCGTGCCGGCGCATGTGGTCGCTTCCGCTGCACCGGCCGGATTGTGGACGATGTCGTACACGGTCCATCCCATCCACACGATCATCACGGCCTCGAGGCCGAGCTGGAACCAGGCGTAGTTACGGCGCGCCCTCGGCCCCGCTTCGGGCGGAAGCGTGCCCAGTGTCGGATGCAGCACCCGCGAGACGACAAAGCCGGCAAGACCGAGCAGGCACCAGACCAGCGTTGCCGCCGCGAAGGTAGGATCGGCGCACCAGGTGGCGGCACTCCCCGCCCAGCAGCTC
>DASZYM010000400.1:0-4335 GCA_035545355.1 Dongiaceae bacterium | reverse complement strand
GACGCCGTTCGGCCGCAAGTTCGGCGCGATGTCGCAGAAGCTGATCTGGCAGCACCTCCATCGCAACACCATGCCGGACCGCGCCAAGGCCGTCGCCTTCTACAACCGGCATATCGAGGAGGTGAAGGCGGCCGTGCCGGCCGAGAAGCTGCTGATCTTCACCGTCAGCGAGGGCTGGGCGCCGTTATGCGGCTTCCTCGGCGTCGCGATCCCGAACACGCCGTTCCCGAACGTCAACGACCGCGCCGAGTTCCAGAAGATCAAGCGCGGCGTCTGCCGCGGGGCGTATGCGATCCTCGGCGTGCTGGGTGTGGCGGCGGTCGCGGTGATCGGCGGGCTAGCTGCCTTACTAAGCTAGATCTCGTGAAGCGTCAGCCGAGCTTCCTCTGATAAATCTCCAAGTCGCGCTCCGAGAAGCAGCAGAATACGATGTCGGTGAGCGATGACTGCGAATGCGCCTCGGCATGGCCGCGCGCGGTTTCGACGGCGATCTTCGTCGCGGCTTCGATCGGATAGCCGTAGATGCCGGTGCTGATCGCCGGGAAGGCGATCGAGCGCAGGTCATGCCGGTCGGCGAGCTCCAGCGAGCGGCGGTAGCAGGATGCGAGCAGTTCCGGCTCGCCGGATCGGCCGTTCTGCCAGACCGGGCCGACGGTGTGGATCACGTGCTTGGCCGGCAGGCGATAGCCCTTGGTGATCTTGGCATCGCCGGTCTTGCAGCCGTGCAGCATGCGGCACTCCATCACCAGCTCCGGTCCGGCGGCGCGGTGGATCGCGCCATCGACCCCGCCGCCGCCGAGCAACGAGCTGTTCGCCGCGTTGACGATGGCATCGACTTCGAGCGTGACGATGTTGGCCTGGATGGCGCGAAGAGTCGCGATCAATGGTTCCACTCGAACACGATCATCAGGCAGCCGGTTTCGGTGCGGGTGTTGTGGTGCGAGCCGGGCTTGAAGGTGATGAAGTCGCCGGTCTTCAGGACGCGGCCGTCCGGCTCGATCGCCTCGCCTTCGAGCACCAGGAATTCCTCATAGCCCGGATGGGTGTGCGGCCTGGTCTCGGCGCCGGGCAGCATCTGGAAGTAATAGCTGCCGCGCATGGTCTTGGCGTCATAGGTGATCGGCAGCCAGCGCAGCAGCGCCTCGTATTCCGGCCCGTCGAGCGGGTAGGTGACCAGCTTGTCGCGGTCGAGGTTGACGATGGTGGGGATGTCGATCGGGCGCTGGGTCATTTGGGCTGCCGCTCCGCGAGCTCGCGCAGCAAGCGGGCGAGCGTCTCGGCCTGGGCCGGGTTGAGCTCCGCAGGATCGCCGTGCGGGTCGCAGGTCTTCAGCATGATCGCATTGTCCTCAGTCCAGAGCGCGACATCTCCGCCGAACAAGATATAGCTGTTTGACGTGGTCATTTGCGTCCTCCACGTCCCCACGGAAGTCTAGCTCGCTTCGAGCCGGGCCGGAAACCCCGGTGCGCGCAGGTCTTCGCCGACCGAATCCTCAAGCAATTTCACGATCATCGAGGACCAGGCCTCGCCGCCGTATTTGGCGCGGCCTTCGACGAAGGTCTGCTCCATGGCGCCGGCCAGTTTCAGCGGCACGCCGAAGCGGCGGCCCATGTCCAAGGCGAAGCCGGAATCCTTGCAGGCGAGATCCATGGTGAAACCGATATCGTAGGAGCCGTTGAGGATCACCTGGCTCTCGGTCTCGTGCACGAAGCTGTTGCCCGAGCTGGCCTTGATCGCGCGAAAGGCGGTGGCGAGATCGACCCCGCCCTTCTTGCAGAGCATCAGCGCCTCGCCGCAGGCGATCAGATGGATGAAGGCCAGCATGTTGGTGACGACCTTGGTCACCGAGGCCTGGGCATGGCCGCCCAGATGGATGACTTCGCCGCCCATGGCTTCCAGCGCGCCGCGATGGCGCTCGAACACCGCCTTGTCGCCGCCGACCAGCACCGTGATCTCGCCGGCTTCGGCGCGGTGCACGCCGCCGGTCACCGGACAGGCGAGGATCTCGACCTTGCGCTCGGCCAGCTTGGGGGCGAGACGGGCGAGCGTGTCCTCATCGACGGTGCTCATTTCAATCCAGGTGGCCCCGGACTTGAAGCCCGGCAATGCGGCGGTGATCACACTTTCGCTCGCCTTGGGCGAGGGCAGGCAGGTGATCAGGCCGTCGGCATCCTGCGCCGCTTCGGCCGGCGAGGCGGCCCAGGTCGCGCCGAGCTTCAGCAGCGGCTCGGCCGCGGCGCGGTCGCGGTCATGCACCGCGACGGTGAAGCCGCCGCGCACCAGGCTGGCGGCGAGATGCTTGCCGAGATGGCCGAGGCCGATGAAGCCGTAACGCATGGATGGTGTCTCCTACTTGTCGTCATGCCCGGGCTCGACCCGGGCATCTCCCTCAGGCGCGAACTCGGTGCGAGACCCGCGGGTCAAGCCCGCGGGTGACGTGTCTATGATTAGGACCCGCCGGCGAAGCGGCTTTCGGTCGAGTAGTTGATCGGCGTCGTCTGCACTTCGAGGTGCAGCTTGTCGCCGGTATAGGGGTGGGCCTTCGCCACCTCCTCGTTCAGCTCGACGCCGAGGCCGGGCTCGTCGGGGACGACGACATAGCCGTCTTCCCAGCGGACCGGCCTTTTCAGGATCTGGGCATGGAAGCCGCCCCAGGTCTGGATGCTCTCCAGGATCAGGAAGTTCGGGATCGTCGCCGCGAGCTGGATGTTGGCGGCGCCCTCGATCGGCCCCGCATAGAGATGCGGCGCCATCTGGGCGTAATGCGTCTCGGCCATGGCGGCGATCTTCTTCGCCTCCAGGATGCCGCCGACTCTCCCCAGCGCCGGCTGCAGGATCGAGGCGGCGCCCAGCTCCAGCACGCGGGCGAATTCGTATTTGGTGGTCAGCCGCTCGCCGGTCGCGATCGGCACGCGGCATTGCCGCGCCACCTTGGCCATTTCCTCCGGCATCTCGGGCGGCGTCGGCTCCTCGAACCAGAGCGGGTCGTAGGCCTCGATGCGGCGGCCGAGGCGGATCGCGCCCGAGGCGGTGAACTGGCCATGGGTGCCGAACAGCAGATCGGCCTTGGAGCCGACCGCTTCGCGCAGCCGCTTGCAGAAGAGCTCCGAGCGGTCGAGATCGCTCACCGCCGGCTGATGCGGGTCGTAGATCGTGTAGGGGCCGGCCGGATCGAACTTGATGCCGGTGAAGCCCATCTTCACGTATTCCGCCGCGCGCTGCGCCGAGAGGTCGGGGTTGTTGTAGAAATCGGCCGCGGCTTGCTTCTCGTCGGGATAGAGATAGGTGTAGCTGCGCAGGCGCTCGTGGATCTTGCCGCCGAGCAAGGCGTGGACCGGCTTGTTGCTGGCCTTGCCGATGATGTCCCAGAGCGCCATCTCGATCGCGCTGATGACACCCATCAGCGAGATGTCGGGGCGCTGCGAATAGCCGCGGGAATAGGCCTCGCGCCAGATCTGCTCGATCTTGAACGGCTCGCGGTTGAGGACGTGCTTCTCGAACACGTCCTTGATCATCGCCTCGACCACCTTGGGCCCGAAGGTCGCGGCATAGGCCTCGCCGACACCCTCGATGCCGTCATCGGTGGCGAGCTTCAGGAACACGAAATAGCGCCCGCCGAAACCCGGCGGCGGATTGCCGACGATGAAGGTCTTGAGGTCTTTGATTTTCATTTCATTCCCCTTAGGTCCCAGCACATGCCCTCACCCCGGCCCTCTCCCCGTTGGGGAGAGGGAGCAGAGTGGAGCGCAAGGGTTCCGCGTCCGAGTTGGTGTTCCTTCTCCCCAGCGGGGAGAGGGTTAGGGTGAGGGCGCAGAGCGGAAGTAATCAAGCGCCTTTCTCATCTTCCACGATCATCGCGGCGGCCTTGCGGGCGGTCATGATGGTGGCGGCGTTGGTGTTGCCCGAGGTGACCGTCGGGAAGATAGAGGCATCGACCACCCGCAGGCCCTCAAGGCCGAAGACGCGGCCGCGATCGTCCACCACGGCGTCCGCGGCCGAGGCACCCATGCGGCAGGTCGATGTCGGGTGGAAGACCGTGCTCGCGCGGGCGCGGAAGTCGGCGAGGATCGCCGCATCGTCCATCGCGCCCAGCACCGGCGGGATCGTTTCCCGAGTGATGGATTTGAAGGCCGGCGTCGATTCCAGGCGCTGGACCAGGCGGCCGCCGGCGATCACCTCGGCGATGTCCTGCTCGGTAGTGATGTAGTTCGGCCGGATCTTCGGCCGCGCGTCGGGATCGGGGCCGCCGATCTCGATCTTGCCGCGGCTGGTCGGACGGCAAGGCTGGAAGGAGAGAATGAAGCCGGAGAAGGGATCGGGATCGATGCGCCGCAC
>DASZYM010000399.1:0-4635 GCA_035545355.1 Dongiaceae bacterium | reverse complement strand
TCCATCACCTGCAAGAGGATGTTGAACAGATCCGGATGCGCCTTCTCGATCTCGTCCAGCAGCAGCACGGTGTGCGGATGCTGGTCGATGGCGTCGGTGAGCAAGCCGCCCTGGTCGAAGCCGACATAGCCCGGAGGCGCGCCGATCAATCGGGAAACGGTATGCCGCTCCATGTATTCCGACATGTCGAAGCGCACCAGCTCGATGCCCATGCAGCGGGCGAGCTGCTTGGCGACCTCGGTCTTGCCGACGCCGGTCGGGCCCGAGAACAGATAGGCGCCGATCGGCTTCTCCGGCTCGCGCAAGCCGGCGCGGGCCAGCTTGATCGAGGCGCAGAGCGCGTCGATCGCCTTGTCCTGGCCGAACACCATGGTCTTCAGGTCGCGCTCCAGGTTCTTGAGCGTCGCCTTGTCGTCCTTGGTGACGGTCTTGGGCGGGATGCGGGCGATCATCGCCACCACCGCCTCGACATCCTTCACCGCGATGGTCTTCTTGCGCTTGGATTCCGGCAGCAGCATCTGCGCGGCGCCGACCTCGTCGATGATGTCGATCGCCTTGTCCGGCAGCTTGCGGTCGCCGATATAGCGCGCCGACAATTCCACCGCGGCACGGATCGCCTCGTTGGTGTAGCGCACCTTGTGGTGCTTCTCGTAATAGGGCTTCAGGCCGCGCAGGATCTTCACCGCGTCCTCTTGCGAGGGCTCGTTGACGTCGATCTTCTGGAAGCGGCGGACGAGCGCGCGGTCCTTCTCGAAGTGCTGGCGGTATTCCTTGTAGGTCGTGGAGCCGATGCACTTCAATTGGCCCGATTGCAACGCGGGCTTCAGCAGGTTGGAGGCGTCCATCGAGCCGCCGGACGTGGCGCCGGCGCCGATCACGGTATGGATCTCGTCGATGAAGAGCACGGCGCCTTCGGTGGCTTCCAGCTCCTTCACGACGGCCTTCAGGCGTTCCTCGAAATCGCCGCGATAGCGCGTGCCGGCCAGCAGCGCGCCCATGTCGAGCGCGAAGATGACCGCGTTCTTCAGCACCTCGGGCACGTCGCCGTTGACGATGCGGCGCGCGAGGCCTTCGGCGATCGCGGTCTTGCCGACGCCGGGATCGCCGACATAGAGCGGGTTGTTCTTGGTGCGGCGGCACAGCACCTGGATGGTGCGGTTGACCTCGGACTCACGGCCGATCAGCGGATCGATCTTGCCGTTCTTGGCCTTCTGGTTGAGGTTGACGCAATAGGCTTCGAGCGCTTCGGAGCCGCTCTTGGCCTGCTGCTCGCCGTTCTCGCCGCCTTCGGCGCCGCGGACCCGGCGCTGCTCGGTGCGGCCCGGCACCTTGGCGATGCCGTGGCTGATGTAGTTGACGGCGTCGAGCCTGGTCATCTCCTGCTCCTGCAGGAAATAGACCGCATGGCTCTCGCGCTCGGAGAACAGCGCCACCAGCAGGTTGGCGCCGGTCACTTCCTCGCGGCCGGACGACTGCACATGGATCGCCGCGCGCTGCAGCACGCGCTGGAAGCCGGCGGTGGGCTTGGCCTCGTTGTGGTGCTTGCCGACGATGTTGGAGAGCTGGTTGTCGATGTAGTCGGTCAGCTCGCGCTTCAGCTTCTCGAGATCGAGGTTGCAGGCGCGCATGACCGCGACCGCGTCCTGGTCATCGGCGAGGGCGAGCAGGAGATGTTCGAGTGTCGCGTAATCGTGCCGGCGCTCATTGGCGTAAGCGAGGGCGCGGTGCAGTGTCTGTTCGAGCGTCGGCGACAACATGAGTGGTCTGTCCTTTCCACGCACCGGCGGGATCGGGAGTTGTCCCGCCGGTTATTCTTTCTCCATCGTACACTGGAGCGGATGCTGGTGGCGACGCGCAAACTCGATGGTCTGCGCAACCTTCGTCTCCGCAACCTCATACGTATATACGCCGCAGACCCCGACGCCCCTGTGATGCACATGCAACATGATCTCGGTGGCCTCTTCGCGGCTCTTGCCGAAGAACCGCTCCAGCACATGCACGACGAATTCCATCGGCGTGTAGTCGTCGTTCAGAAGCAGAACCCGGTACATGGACGGCTTCTTGGTCTTGGGGCGCGCCTTGACGATGGTGCCGGTATTGGGCCGGCCCTGGCCGTTGCCATTGCCTCGGCCGCCCTCGCCATCGTCGTTGTCGCCGCTGTTCCGAACCCGTTCAGCCATTCCACTCTCGTTGCAGCCCAGTCGTGACCGGCCGGCTCACTTCACAATGTATAATATGGGAAGCAAACATACCGTTAAATGGGGCTTGATCGCGCGGCCGCAAGATATGGCCCCACGCACACGTCCCATGCATATCTTAGGCATGTTCTCGGTCATCATGACCCAACCCATTTGAGCCCATCACCGCACCCTCCGAAACGGCACAGCGGGTCGATCGGTTCTGACGCCGATCAAAATGCGTTGATCAGGCCGCCGAGGCCCTCGCCGCGGACCTCGAGGGTGAACTCGCCGTTGAAATTGCGGCCCTTGGCGGTGCCGAGGCGCTGGCGCTCCTCGATGCTCAGCACATGCGGCGGCCGCAGCGGCAGGCCGGTCCCGTCATGGCGCAGCAGGAAGTCCTGGAACTTCGCCGCGTCGAGCCTGCCGTCCTTCTCGACCCAGGCATAGTAATGGAACTGTCCGGCCTCGCAGCCGGCCGCCACCCAATAGAAATCCTGCGAGGCGAGTCGCAGGCCCTGCGGCGCGCCGCTGCCGAAACCTGACGCCGTCAGGGCGGCGCGGAACTGGGCCATTTCCGCGGCGCTCAGCGCGGCGGTCGACTCGTGCCAGCGCCAGGGCGCCAGCAGGTCCTGGGTGCCGGCGATCCACCAGCCCGAAAGGCTGGAATGCCCCTTGGCCCGGGCCGTGAGCGCGGCGCCGCCGGACGGCTCCCCGACGATCTCATAGGCCCGGATTTGCTCGGAATACTGCCCGTTATAGACCAGCCGGTAATGCGCAGGGGCCTGCGGACCCAGGCTGGCGCAGGCCTGTCGGATGTCGTTCCCGTCCAGGAAACTGAACCAGGAGAATTTCTGGACCGCGGGATTGTCGATGTCGGTCGACGCGGCGCCGTGATAGGCACAGCCATTGCATGCCAGAAAAAGCAGGGCGGTGAAGCGGGTCAGGAGACGAGGACGGACGGGCAACCGGGCCTACACCGATGAAAAACCTGACTCTTTCGAAGCTTTACCTCTCTTAAACGCGGCACGCGCTATAGACAAGGTTAATCATTTTGCCTAGAATTGGGCATCACGAGGGAATTCCGACCTATACCGGGGGTTATTGCGATGGCAGTTGAGCAGCGCCGCTTAAGGGGCGGTAAAGGTTCGCCCTTCTCAGCCGCTGTCCTTCTTCTTGCCGTTTTCCTGCTGTCGCTGACCGCGGCGCCGCTGGTTGCCCATGCGCGGCCGGTCTCCTCCTCGATCCTGGTCGATGCCTCGACCGGCGAAGTGCTCGCCTCCAGCAATGCCGACGCCGTCACCTATCCCGCGTCGCTGACCAAGATGATGACGCTCTATCAGCTCTTCGACACGCTGAAGCGCGGGCAGATCAAGCTCACCGACACGATCGTCTTCTCCGCCCATGCGGCCGCGCAGGACGCGACCAATCTCGCGGTCTCCGCGGGCGACACGATCTCGGTCGAGACCGCGATCCGGGCCATCGTGGTGCGATCGGCCAACGACGCGGCCACCGCGATCGGCGAGAAGCTCGGCGGCACCGAATGGGCTTTCGCCAAGCGCATGAACCAGACGGCGCGCGCGCTGGGCATGACCAACACCGTGTTCCAGAACGCCAACGGCTTGCCGATTGCCGGCCAGCACACGACCGCGCGGGACATGGCGATCCTCGGCGTCGCGCTGATCCGCGATTTCCCGGAATACTATCACTACTTCTCGGTCGAGAGTTTCACCTATCACGGCGTGCAGTACGGCGGGCACAACCACGTGCTCGACAAGTTCGACGGCGCCGACGGGTTGAAGACCGGCTACATCCGCGCCTCCGGCTTCAACGTCGTTTCCTCCGCGGTGCGCAACGGCCGACGCCTGCTCGGCGTGGTGATGGGCGGCCAGTCGCCTTATCTCCGCGACAAGCAGATGGTCGCGATGCTCACCAAGGGCTTCGGCTCGAGCGTCGGCACCGGCACGCAGCTCGCCCTCAACGGCTCGGTGAAGACGACGCCGACACCGGCAGCGCCGGCGGCCCTCGCGGTCGCCGAGGCGGCCCAGCCGGCGCCCGCTGCCATCGCTCCGGCCGCTCCTGTCACCCCGCCGCCTTCGGTCGCCGCCGCGCCGGCCATGGTCACGACCGCGCGGGACATGGCGATCCTCGGCGTCGCACTGATCCGCGATTTCCCGGAATACTATCACTACTTCTCGGTCGAGAGTTTCACCTATCACGGTGTGCAGTATGGCGGGCATAACCACGTGCTCGACAAGTTCGACGGCGCCGACGGATTGAAGACCGGCTACATCCGCGCCTCCGGCTTCAACGTCGTTTCCTCCGCGGTGCGCAATGGCCGACGCCTGCTCGGCGTGGTGATGGGCGGCCAGTCGCCTTATCTCCGCGACAAGCAGATGGTCGCGATGCTCACCAAGGGCTTCGGCTCGAGCGTCGGCACCGGCACGCAGCTCGCCCT
>DASZYM010000398.1:0-3228 GCA_035545355.1 Dongiaceae bacterium | reverse complement strand
GAATGATCAGCCGCGGCAGCCCCTAGCCGCGGGATGACGAGCGAGTTTGGGAGAACTAAGCCGCGACCACCAGCTCCGTGCCTGCCGCGTCGAAGGCGTGGACGAGATGCGGCGGCGGCTGGATCTCGGTCACCAGCACGTGGCACTGGCGGAGCTCGCAGATGCGGGCCATGGCGCGGTGGTCGAACTTGGATGAATCGCAGAGCACCACGACCTGCCGCGCGCGCTCGATGAAGGCGCGCTTCACCTCGGTGTCTTCCGGCGAATAATCGTAGCAGCCGCTTTCCATTACGCCGGAGACGCCGATGAAGGCGTGATCGACATTGTAGTTGCGCGCCTGCTCATGGGCGACGGCGCCGATCACCGCCAGCTCCGGCGCCCGGAGCTGGCCGCCCAGCACGTAGACCGGGCGGCCGCTCAGCATCATCGCCGCCGGCAGATTGTTGGTGATGAATTTGAGATCGCTGCGCGCGGCCAGCTCCTTCGCCAGCGCCAGCACCGAAGTGCCGACGTCGAGCGCCACCGTCGCGTTCGGGCCGATCAACCGCGCCGCGGCCGCCGCGATCACCGCCTTCGCCGTTGCCTGATTCCGGCGGCGCTGCTCGAATTCCGGCTCGACCGCGTCGAACACCTCGCCGCGCCGGCCCTCGGCGGCGATGGCACCGCCATGGGTGCGGGTCAGGATGCCGCGCGCCTCGAGGCTCTTGAGGTCGCGGCGGATGGTCATGCTGGAGACGCCCAGGCGCTCGGCCGTCTCCGCGACCGAGAGGAAGCCGCTCCGGCGCAACAGCTCCGCGAGCCAGGCTTGGCGCGCGGTTGCGGGCAGCTTTCCCTCGGCGGATTTCGGATCGTCCAGGACCATAGCCGTTTGATATAGGACAAGATCACACAGATCATGTCACATTTTGTGCGATATTGCACATGCTCGTTTGGGATGTCATGATGCGGGTCAACCGGTCCCCTCCGCGCGGACGGGGTGTCGGACGACAGGGGTGGCGAAGGCGATGGCGTCGATCGCGCTGCAGAACGTTTCCAAGCTCTACGGCAAGGTCACGGCCGTGGATGACGTCAGCCTGGAGGTCAAGGACGGCGAGTTCATGATCCTGCTCGGCCCCTCGGGCTGCGGGAAATCGACCTGCCTGCGGATGATCGCCGGTCTCGAAAGCGTCAGCGACGGCGAGGTCTTCATCGGCAACGAGATGGTGAACGACGTCGCGCCCAAGGACCGCAACGTCGCCGTCGTCTTCCAGTCCTACGCGCTCTACCCGCATATGTCGGTAGGCGAGAACCTCGCTTTCGGCCTGAAGATGCACGAGGTCGCCAACGCGCAGATCGAGAAGCGCGTGAACGAGACCGCGGCGTTGCTCGGCATCGACAAGCTGCTCGACCGCAAGCCGGCGGCACTCTCCGGGGGCCAGCGGCAGCGCGTCGCTTTGGGTCGTGCGCTGGTGCGCGATCCGGTGGCCTTCCTGCTCGACGAGCCGCTCTCCAATCTCGACGCGCAGCTTCGCGCCGATATGCGGATCGAGCTGGTGAAGCTGCATCGGCGCCTCGGCCGCACCATCATCCATGTGACTCACGACCAGGTCGAAGCGATGACCATGGGCCAGCGCATCTGCATCATGCGCGACGGCAAGATCATGCAGGTCGGCGAGCCGCTGGAGGTCTATCGCAATCCGGTCAACATGTTCGTCGCCGGCTTCCTCGCCAGTCCGCCGATGAACCTGCTGCCCTGCTATGTCATGACCTCCGACGCGCGCAAGCGCGAGGACGGGCCGCTCTTCGTCGAAGGCGGCGGCGGATCGGTGCGGCTGCGCATCCCGACGCCCTACACGCCGGCCTATCGCACCTATACGACGCAGCCCGTCTATTTCGGCATCCGTCCCGAGGACGTGCATGCCGAGCAGAGCGATCCCGGCTGGCAGCCGATCGACGTCGAGGTCGTGGCGATCGAGACCCTGGGCGCCGAGACGGTGCTGGTCGCCAACATCCCGGAGATGCAGATCAAGGAGTTCTGCGCCAGGCTGCATCGGAACTATCGCGCCCCGATCGGCAGCATGCAGCGGCTCTACATCGATCTCGCGGAGATGCATCTCTTCGATCCCCACACCACGATGGCGATCCCGCGGAACATCTGATTGCGACTGGAGTGAAACCGATGCTCAAGGAAACCTACGGCAGCACGAAACCGATCATCGCCATGGTGCATTTCCCGCCGCTGCCGGGCGCACCGCTCTACGACGCCAAACGCGGCATGAACGCGATCCTCGATTCCGCCGCCGCCGATATCGAGAAGCTGCAGGCGGGCGGCGTCGATTGCGTGATGTTCGGCAATGAGGGCGACCGGCCCTATATCCTGAAGGCCTCGCCGGAATCGCTCGCCGCCTTCGGCTTTGCCGTCGGCCAGTTGAAGCGCGAGATCAAGGTGCCGTTCGGCGTCGATTATCTCTGGGATCCCATCGCGACCGTGGGCCTGGCGGCCGCGACCGGCGCCAAGTTCGGCCGCGAGATCATGACCGGGGTCTATGATTCCGACATGGGGCTCTGGGCGCCGGATGCCGCGGGGGCGCTGCGCCTCCGCCACAATCTCGGCCGCGACGACCTGAAGCTCATGTACAACGTCAACGCCGAGTTCGCCTCGCCGATCGGCACGCGCACGATCGCACAGCGCGCGAAGAGCGCCGTGTTCTCCGCGCTCGCCGACGTGGTCCTGGTCTCCGGCATCATGACCGGGCAGGCGGTCGAGACCAGCGATTTGAAAGCGGTGAAGGCGGTGCTGGGCGACACGCCGGTCTTCGCCAATACCGGCGTCAATATCGACAACGTCCAGGACATCCTGGCGGTCGGCGACGGCTGCATCATCGGCACGCATTTCAAGCAGGGCGGCGATACCTGGAAGCCGGTGGACGGCGACCGGGTGAAGCGCTTCATGGACAAGGTCGGAAAGCTGCGCGGATGACCGCCTTCCTCGGCCTCGATATCGGCACGACGTCGACCGGCGGCATCCTGATCGATGCGGCGGGGAAGACGCTCGCGACCGCCGAGCGGCCGAGCGAGCTCATGTCGCGCCATGCCAACTGGGCCGAGGAAGATCCGGCGCTCTGGTGGTCGAATTGCTGCGCACTGACGCGCGACCTCCTGCAGCAGAGCGGCCTGGCGCCGAGCGAGATCAAGGCGGTCGGCGTCACCGGCATGGTGCCGGCGATGGTGCTGCTGGACGAGGCGGGC
>DASZYM010000397.1:0-7643 GCA_035545355.1 Dongiaceae bacterium | reverse complement strand
CGGCAGGTGATAAAGGCTGCCGTCCCAGGTCCAGACGCTGGCCGAGGAATCGAGCATATAGGGCAGCAGCGCATCGGTCGGCGTCTTCTTCGGATCCCAGGCGGAGAGGACTCCCAGATCCTTGAATTGTGGCGCGCGGTCCCGGGTCGGCTGGCAGATGTCATAGGCGGCATCTGCCGCCTTCAACTTGGCGATCTGCTCCTCGTTCTGGGAAAACAACGTCTTGTTGACGGTGATTCCGGTCTTCGCCGTGAAATTCGGCAGGACCGGATCGGGCCATTCATCCGACCACATCAGCAGATTGAGCACGCCCGGCCCCTTGCTGCAGCCATAGGCCAGGATCATCGGCGCGAGCGCGGCCGAGGCGGCGGCGCGGGTCAGCAGAGTCCGCCGGGTGAACCGGCGGGCGGCCTGCAGGGTCGGATGGGTGCTGTCGCGTCTCATCGCCGGCGCCGGATTCGAAGGCGTTGGACCTGGCGCAGAATACGGTCGTCGCCTTGCGGCGCGCAACCGCGGCCGAGCGGAACCTACGCCGCGACCTCGCTGCGCTCGGCCATCTTGGCGAGCTGCTGCGCCCGGTCGGCCTGGCGCTGCTCGCGGCGCTTCAGCACCTCATAAGTGATCGCGCCGAAGAGCGAGAGGCCGATGATGCAGACGGCCAAAGCCGACAGCGCCGGCGTGGTGCCCTGCCGCACCTGGCCGGCCAGCACCGTGACCAGGGTGCGGTCGGCGAGAATGGCGAAGGTCGTCGTGTTGTAGTTCTCGAAAGACGAGAGGAAGGCGATCACGACCGCCGAGACGATCGCGGGCTTCAGGAACGGCACCAGGATATGCCAGAAGACCTGCGGGTGCGAGGCGCCGAGATCGAGCGCCGCCTCTTCCTGGGCCCGGTCGAAGCGGGTCAAACGCGCCATGAAGATGAGCAGCACGTAAGCCGAGATGAAGCTCGCCTGCCCGAGCACCGCGAGAACCATGCCGCGGTAGAACACGGCCTTGGTGACGTCGGTGACGCTCATGACGTCCTTCCAGAAGATCACGGTCGAGATGCCGATGATCACGCCCGGCGTCAGCAGCGGCGAGATGGTGACGAGATAGAACAGGCCGCGTGCCCGGTGATAGATCTGGGTCATGATGATCGCCGCCGCCAGCCCGACCGGGACCGAGATGGCGACGACGCACATGCCGATGACGATCGAGTTCTGCAACCCGTCCATCATCGCGCTGTCGTTCCAGAGCTTCACGAACCAGTTGAGGGTGAAGCCCTCGTAGGGATAGGCCTGCGGATAGTCGGGCGTGTTGAACGCGGTCAGCGCCATGACGATGATCGGGCCGAACAGGTAGCCGAAGAACAGCAGCATGTAGAAGCCGAGCATGATCTTCATGGCATGCTTCGACTTCATCTTATGGTCTCCCCGAGCGAGACCTTGAAGAGCCTCAGCATGAGCATGACGAGCGCGATGCAGGCGGCCAGCAGGATGAAGGAATAGGCCGAGCCGCGCGGCCAATTGAAGGCCTGGAAGAAGAAATTGTAGATCACCGAGGTGAACCACAGCGTCCGCGTGCCGCCGAGGAATTGCGGCGCCGCCAGCGCACCTGCCGAGAACATGAAGACCATGGTGCAGCCCGAGGCGATGCCGGGCTTGGCATGGGGGATGACCACGTCCTTGTGGATCCGCCACCAGGGCGCGCCCAGGTCGCGCGCCGCCTCGATCTGGTTCTTGTCCAGGCTCTCGATCGCGTTGTAGAGCGGGAACATCATCACCAGCAGGTAGGCGTAGGACAGGCCGACATAGAGGCCGACATTGTCGCCTAGGAAATCGATCGGCGTGTTGATGAGGCCGGCGGCGACCAGGATGTTGTTGATGAGGCCCTTGGTCGCCAGCATCAGGCGCAGCGCGAAGGCGCGCAGGATCTCGTTGACCCAATAGGGCACGATCAGGCCGAGAAGGATCAGGCGCACCTTCTGCGCCGAGCCGGCCTGCGCCATGTAATAGGCGAGCGGATAGCAGATCGTGAAATTGATCGCCGTCACGATGATCGAGATGAGGATCGAGAAGAAGAACGTGCTCATATGCAGCCAGTTCGTCTCGCCGTCGGCCGGCGACACGAAGAACGACCCATATTGCTGCAGCGTCAGATAATCGTTGGGGCCGCCCCGCTCCATGGGCGGCAGCTTCGGATGGAAGCTTTCGACCACCATGTAGAGATAGGGCAGCGCCACCAGGAACACGGTCCAGAAGGCGACCAGGAGGATGAAGGCGATCCCGAGCACCTTGCCGTTGCGCTCGAAATAACCTTTCTTCGAGGCATCCTTGACGTGACGCGATTCCCAGCGCGCCATCAGCCAGAAGAAGGCGATGACGACGAGCGGGACGATGAAGACGAGAGTACGACTACTCACGTGCGAGGCTTCCTTCGGGCAGCACGAGGCCGAGCCTGGGCTCGTAGGAGACGGTCGCGGTCTCGCCTTCCTCGGGAACGATGTCGCCGCCATGGCGGGTGACGGTGACCATCACTTCCTTCTTGCCGGCGCCCTCGAGGAAGACATGGGTCATGTTGCCTTCGAAGGCGACGCTTCGGACCTTGGTCTGGAACGAGGAACTGTTCTGACTGGGCGCGAGCTGCGCCGATTCCGGACGCACGAACAGGATGGCGCGCGCGCCTTCCCGCAAGGCATGCGGATTGCGGCCGCGCAGCGGCCCGAAGCCGGTCTCGACCACCGCGAACTCGCCGTCCGCTTTCGTGACCGTGCCGGGAAGCGCGTTGTTCTCGCCGACGAAGGAGGCGACGAAGGCCGTCTGCGGCTCGTCATAGACGCTCCTGCCGTCGGCGACCTGCTGGATGACGCCGTCGCTCATGACCGCGACGCGGTCCGACATGGTCAGCGCCTCGCCCTGGTCGTGGGTGATGTAGATGAAGGTGATGCCGACCATCTGCTGGATCGAGCGGAGCTCGTTGCGCATATGCTGGCGCAGCTTCAGATCCAGCGCCGAGAGCGGCTCGTCGAGCAGCAGCACCTTGGGCTGCACGGCGAGCGCGCGCGCGATGGCGACCCGCTGCTTCTGGCCGCCGGAGAGCTCGCTCACCAGCTTCTTGCCCTGGCCCGGCAGCGCGATCTGCTCCAAGAGCTCGTCGGCGCGCTTCATGCGCTCCGCCTTGCCGACGCCGCGCACGCGCAGGCCGTAGGTGATATTCTCGAACACCGACATCAGCGGAAACAGCGCAAGGTTCTGGAAGATCAGCGCGGTCGGCCGCTTGTTCGGGCCGATGCCCGCCATGTCCTGGCCGCCGATCCGGACGGCGCCTTCCGAGGGGTCGAGGAAACCGGAGACGGTGCGCAGGATCGTGGTCTTGCCGCAGCCCGATGGGCCCAGAAAGGAAAAGAACTCGCCGCCCTTGATGTCGAGCGTCGCGTCCTTGACGGCAGTGAAGTCCCCGAATCGTACGGTGATGTGATCGAGTTCGACGCCGGCACTCATCGGCCTGTCCCGCTCCTGTCGCCTGACCCTGCAGATGATCTTTTTATGTCGATCCCTTGGAGCGAGTTTCCACGCACGCTTCCCAGAGATCAAGCAATTCAGTCGTTCACAAAAAAAGAGTCAGCCCCGGCGGACCGGGGCTGACAGGCTCTCCAGATTCGTTCCGGCTTACGCAGCCATGAACTTTTCGACGTAGGTGCTGCGGATTTCCGCCAGCCAGCCCGGCTCGGGCGGCCACGGCCACAGGTTCTTCAGCGCATCGCCCGGATAGGCGTCCTGGAAGTTCTTCTTGAAGGCCGGCGAGGTCAGCGCATCGCCGCCGGTCACGACCGGGTTGTAGTTCGAGCCGTCCGCGACCTTGGCCGAGACTTCCGGCGTGTGCAGATAGTTGATGAACGCATAGACCTGATCGAGGTTCTTCGCCGCCTTGCTCAGCGAAATGCCGTCGATCCAGGCGATGGCGCCCTCGATCGGAGCCTTGTAGCTGACCGGCTTGCCCTCTTTCTTCAGCGTGAGCGGCGGGCCGTCCCAGGTCTGGCCCAGCCAGACGTCGTTCTCCATCAGGCCGGACTTGGTGTTGTCGGCCGAATCCCAGAACTGCTTCACCCAGGACTTGTGCTCGATGGCGAACTGCGTGATCGGGTCCCAGATCTTCTTGAACGAGGCTTCGTCCTTGTAGGAATCGAGCATGCGGTTGGAGGGCATCTTGCCCGAGTGATCCCACCAGAGACCGATGCTCATGATGAAGGAACCGGCGCCGGTCGCGCGGCCCTGCGTATGGCCCTTCACGTCATCGTCCCAGAGCGAGCCGTAGCTGAGCTTGTCGAGGTCGCCCTTGTAGAGATCGGTGCGGAACGACATCGCCTCGGAGCCCCAGCAATGCGGCAGGTAGTAGAGGCCGCCGTCCCAGGTCCACAGGCTCTTCGCCTGGTCGATCATCGACGGCAGGAGCTGCCCGAGCTGCGTCAGCTTGTTGGTGTCGAACGGCGCCAGCACCTGCAGGTCATGATACTGCGGCGCGCGGTTGCACGTTGGCGAGACGAGGTCGAAACCTTCGCCGCCGGTCGCCTGCAGCTTGTTGATCTGCTCTTCGTTCTGCGAGAACGGAGTCTGGTTGACCTTGATGCCGGTCTTGTTCTGGAAGTCCGGAATGACCGGATCCGGATATTCGTCGGACCACATCAGCAGGTTCATCTCGCCGGACGACGAGAACGCGTTCTTGACGAGCATCGGCGAGGCCATGGCCAAGGACGCCAGCGCGGTGCCCTTCATCATGGTGCGGCGGTTGAAAGCACGGGCCGCCAGCAAGGTCGCCCGCGTCGCCCGTTGATCTGGTGTCAGCTTCGACATTCCTATCCCTCCGTGGGTCTGACGCCGGGCGGCCTCAATTCCCAGTCGGAACGGCCGGCGGCGGTTTGGGAGATGGCGAACGGACAGCACGTCGGCCCATCAACACGGATGGCAGACTTCTGGACCCAGTCGCAGCACTCCCGAACTTCTTTTTATTACCCACTAGAATACGCAGTCCCGCCGGAGTTGCAACGCGCTTCCCAAATGTTCCATGGAATTGTAAATAAATCTGGCACCATAAAGCGCCGTTCATGAGCCGCTCTTATGGAGCCAGCAAGGAATACTTATGGTCCATGCCAGCCGCGCCTTCCTGTTTCGCCTCGAGCCCGACAAGACGACGACCTTGCAAGCGCAGCTCCGCCGCATGCTGGTCTCGGCCATCCTCGACGGCCAGATCCTGCCCGGCGCGCCGCTGCCGTCCTGCCGGTCGCTGGCCCAGAACCTCAAGGTCGCGCGGAATACAGTGGTACTCGCCTATCAGGACCTGGTCGAGGAAGGCTTCCTCATCGCGCGCGAGCGCAGCGGCTTCTTCGTCAATCCGGAGATCCTGACCGGGCGCGCGAAAGCCGCTTCCGCCGCGGCTGCCGGCAGCATCGCGCCGGTCGAGGGCGCGCCGGACTGGAAGGCGCGCTTCAAGCAGCGGCCGGGCCTGCAGCGCAACATCGTCAAGCCCACCGACTGGCAGAGCTACCCCTATCCGTTCATCTATGGCCAGGTCGACCAGAGCCTGTTCCCGCTCGCCGCCTGGCGCGAATGCTCGCGGCAGGCGCTGAGCGTCAATGCGGTCAAGGACTGGTCGAAGGATCATTTCACCAACGACGATCCGCTGCTGATCGAGCAGATCCGGACACGCCTGCTGCCGCGCCGCGGCGTCAGGGTCTCGGCCGATGAAATTTTGGTGACGGTCGGCGCGCAGCACGCGCTCTACCTGGTCGCCTCGCTGCTGTTCGACCGCGGCACCACCTTCGGCATCGAGGATCCCGGCTATACCGATGCGCGCAACATCGCCGCGATGTTCGCCGGCGAGCAGGTGCCGCTCGACGTGGACGAGCACGGGCTGGTGCCGAATGGCAAGCTCGCCGGCTGCGATTACGTGCATGTGACGCCGAGCCATCAGTTCCCGACCACGGTCACCATGTCGATGGAACGCCGCCAGGCCCTTCTGGAGCGCGCGCAGGCCGACGACTTCGTGATGATCGAGGACGATTACGAGAGCGAGCTCGCGCATCAGGGCAGCCCGCAGCCGGCGCTGAAGTCGCTCGACCGCCAGAGCCGGGTGATCTTCATCTCCAGCGTCTCGAAGACCCTGGCGCCGGGCCTGCGCCTGGGCTTCATCGTGGCGCCCAGGGAGCTGATCGCCGAGCTGCGCGCGCTGCGGCGGCTGATGATCCGGCATCCCGCCGCCAACAACCAGCGCACCATCGCGCTCTTCCTCGCCGACGGGCATCACGACGCGCTGCTGCGCCGGCTGTGCAATGTCTATCGCGAGCGCCTCGCCGCGGCGGTGACGGCGATGGTGCGGCATCTGCCGGAGTTCTCGGTCAACCTGACCGCCGGCGGCACCGCGCTCTGGATCAGCGCACCGGAGCATCTCGACATGGGCGCGGTCGAGAAGGCGGCCTTGGCCAAGGGCGTCGTCATCGAATCCGGCGCGGTGCATTTCATGGCGCAGCCGGGGCCGAAGAATTTCTGCCGCCTCGGCGTCTCCTCGATCCCGACCGAGAAGATCGAGCCCGGCATCGCGCGCCTGGCCGAAGTGGTGCGCGAGCAGCGCGGGTGAATGCTCCATTGAATGCCTGAGCGCCTCCTCACCATCAACGCGGGCTCGTCGAGCCTGAAGTTCGCGAGCTTTCGCCTCGCGGGCGACGGCGATCCCATCTGCGAGACCCGCGGACAGCTCTCCGGCATCGGGCAGGGCACGGCGAAGCTCAGCGTCAATGCCGATTGGCGCACCGACGGGCTGAAGCTCACGACCCATCGCGATGCGCTCCATCTGCTGATCGAGCGGATGGGCGGCGACTGGCGCGGCGTCGGGCATCGCGTGGTGCATGGCGGGACCCGGTTCATCCACCCGGTGCCGGTCGATCGGGAAACGATCGCCGCGCTGAAAGAGCTGATCCCGCTGGCGCCGCTGCATCAGCCGCACAATGTCGCGCCGATCGAGGCGGTCGCGGCAGCGCTGCCGAAGGTCAGGCAGGTCGCGTGCTTCGACACCGCGTTCCATGCGACGCAGCCCGAGGTGACGGCGCGGTTCGCCTTGCCGGAGCGCTTCTGGGAGGCGGGGATCCGGCGCTATGGATTCCATGGCCTGTCCTACGAGGCGATCCTGCATCGCCTGGGCGGCGACGTGCCGAAGCGGCTGGTGATCGCGCATCTCGGCAATGGCGCGAGCATGGCGGCGGTCAAGGACGGCGCCTGCGTCGCGACGACGATGGGATTCTCGGCGCTGGACGGGTTGATGATGGGGACCCGCGCCGGGCTGCTCGATCCCGGCGTGCTGATCCATCTGCTGCGCGAGGGGATGGACCGCGCGGCGCTGGAGAAGCTGCTCTATCACGAGAGCGGCTTGCTCGGCGTCTCGGGGATCAGCGCGGATATGAAGACCTTGCTCGATTCCGGCGACCCCAAGGCCAGGCTCGCGATCGAGATGTATTGCCTGCGGATCGCGCGGGAGCTGGGATCCCTGGCCGCGGTTCTGGGCGGGATCGATGCGCTGGTCTTCACCGGCGGCGTCGGCGAGAACGCGGCGCCGATCCGCGACCGGGTCTGCGCGCTGTCGCAATGGCTGGGGCCGATCGACGTGCGGGTCGTGCC
>DASZYM010000396.1:0-2424 GCA_035545355.1 Dongiaceae bacterium | reverse complement strand
TGCGCCATCGTCTCAACCCGCCTTCTTCAAATCGGCCGACGCCACGGCTTCCGCCATGAACTGCGCCAGCTCGCCATAGCCGGTCACCCGATACTCGAAGGCGAGGTCGAGGCGCCGGGCGATCTCCTCCGCCCTCGCCTTCATCGCCGCGTCCTCGATCTGCGCCAGGAAGACCAGCCGCTTGTAGTTCCCGAACACCATCTCCTTCAGGTCCGGATGGCGGTCGAGCCCGAAGCCCTTCCAGATCAGCCGGTCGAAGTGCCGGGCAAGATAGTCGGTCAGGAAGAAGCTGCCCAACTCCTCGTCCATGAGTTTCTCGAATGCGGCCTCGCCGGCATAGAACTGGTAGCAATGCGGCCCGGCGATCCGCTCGGCGCCTTCCTCGCGCAGCACGTCGTCCAGCAGGCCGCCGGTGCCGCAATCGGCATAGGCGACATAGATGCGGTCGTATTTGTCGCTGTTGCGGCCGGCGCGGATCTTCCGGCGCACGCCTTCGGGGATCTTGTCCGGCGTGTTGTGCCAGATCGCCGGCAGGCAGGTGACATGCAGCCGCTCGCTCCAGCCGTTCAGGCGCTGCAAGGCCACGATCTCGTTGGCCAGCGCGCCACAGGCGATCAGCAGGTTCGGTTTTTGAGGCTCGGCCACCGTGCATTCCTCGGCGCCGGTCTCGCCTTTCTTCCGCGATCCCGGCGCTCCATTGCTATCGGGGCGCGACTGTCCAAACTGCGACGCCCGCGACGGCGCTTGGCCGATCCGCGACCGGCCCAAAGCGCTGAAACTCCCTGACACCTGGACTTATCATGGGTGTTCGAGGGCCGGTTTTGAACCCGCCTTTTTGCATCGCGGCATGCCGGTGGATCATTCCCCGGTGGGCCGCCTTAACCCTTTGAAATATCTAGGATCAGCCGTGCAGCGGCAGCACTCGCTGGACCGCCGGGCGCTGCTCCATGCGCCGGCGATGATCGAGCAGAGCGGGAAAGCGCTTGGGATCGATCTGGTCCGACGCCATCCAGCTTTCCATGGTGAAGAGATAGGGATCGGCGATGCTGTAATCGGCACCGGCGACCCACGGCCCTTCGAACATCTCCTTCTCGATGAGATCGAAGCACGCGGCCATGGTCTCCGGCACCTTGCGCTTCATGTCGTCGAACGAGGTCTGCTCCTCGGCCCAGCGATAGCCGCGCCGGCCATGGGCATGGTTCACATGCACCGTGGCGCAGAGATAGGCGTTGAAAGCCTGGATCTTGCCGAAAGCGTAAGGATCATCGAGCGGCGCCAGCTTCGCCTTGGGCGCCGATTGCGCGATGTAGGCGAGGATCGCCGGATTCTCGGTCAGCGCGCCGCGATCGGTGACCAAGGCCGGCACGCGGGATTTCGGGTTGATCTTGAGGTAGTCGGGCTTCTTCTGATCGCCCGCCGCGAGGTCGAGCCGCACCGCCTCGTATGGAAGACCGGATTCCTCCAGCGCGATATGCGAGGCGAGCGCGCAGGAATGCGGACCGAAGAAGAATTTCAGCATGACATGCTCCCGGCTGATTTTGCAGGAGCATATCGTGGCTGAGCGGCGCGGCCACGCCTTTTTCTATCGTGCGGCACCCAAGGCGTGGATCCCGGCACCTAGTGCCGGGATGACGAGTGAAACAGGAGACGGCGAGAGCTAGGCCGTCTTGCGCTGCGCCTTGGCCACTTCCTTGAGGGCATGGCGGATCCAGGCGACGGTGAGCTTCTCCTGGACGCGGTTCTGCACCAGGCGCGAGCGCAAAGCGTCGAAGTTGACGGCATCCAAGGCCTGGTCCTGGTTGAAGCAGGAGAAGACGAAAGTCTCCTTGCCGGTGACAGGGTCCTTGTGGGACTGCAGGCACTGGGCGCAGATCTCCTTCATCATGCATTGCATCGGCGAGTTGATCGAGCCGACCGCATGATGATGCGGCTTCAGGTATTCCTGCAGCACGCCGTGCCGCGCGCGGGCGACCGCCGCCATCATGCCGTCGGAGCCGATGGCGATGATGCGGTCCACGTCCTGCATCTTGATCGTGGTCTCGCCGAGCGCGCCTTCGGCATAGGCCAGCATGGTCTCGACGATATTGCCGACATGGGCCTTGTCCTGCGGCCGGGTCGGCTGGAAGCCCGGCGCCTCGTCGGAGGTCCAGACCACGACATCGGCCGCGGCCTCGATCTCCGCCACCTTGTAGCGGTCGATCAGCTTCTTGTAGCCGGCGAAGTAGAGCACCTTCGATCCCGCCGCGCGCAAGGCACGGCCGATCGAGAACAGTACCGCATTGCCGAGGCCGCCGCCCGCCAGCAGCACGGTCTCGCCCGACGGCGTCTCGGTCGGCGTGCCGGTCGGGCCCATCAGGATCACCGGCTCGTTCGGCTTCAGCCAGGCGCAGAGATCGGATGAGCCGCCCATCTCCAGCACGATCA
>DASZYM010000395.1:0-1650 GCA_035545355.1 Dongiaceae bacterium | reverse complement strand
GCGCGCCGGCCTCTTGATCCCGCGCGACCTGTCGGTCGTCGGCTTCGACAACATCACCGCCTCCGCCTATGCGCCGCCCGGCCTCACGACCTTCGAGGCGCGCACCCGCGACTCCGCCCGCGACATCGCGAAGATGCTGGTCGAGGTCATCGAGAAAAAACCGACGGAGCCGCTGACGCAGCTGATCCGGCCTGCCCTGGTCAAGCGCGCCAGCCACGGCCCCGTCCCATCCAGAACGTGATTTCAATAGCAACCAAGGGAGGACTAACAATGCACAAATCGCTTACGGCGCTTGCCGGCGCCGCCCTCGCCCTGATGCTGGGGGCACAGATCGCCCAGGCACAGGTGATCTTCTGGGCCAACCAGGCCGTCCCGGTCGAAGAAGCGCAGAAGATGCGCGACAACGTGCTCAAGAGCTTCCCCGGCGGCGCCGATTTCCAGCCGCAGGATCCGGGCCCGTTCATCACCCGCATCCAGGCCGAAGAGCAGGCCGGCAAGGGCACCATCGGCATCGTCGGCGCGCTGCACGGCGATCTTGCGAGCTTCACCAATGACTGGATCGATCTGAGCGACATCGACCTCGGCGCCGTAAAGCCGAGCCCGGCCTTCATGCAACTGGGCAAGCTCGGCACCACCGAGCAGAAGTACCTGCCCTGGATGCAGGCGAACTACGTGATGGTCGCTAACAAGCAGGCGCTGCAATACCTGCCCGCCGGCGCCGACATCAACAAGCTGACTTATGACCAGCTGATCGACTGGGCCAAGACCATGGCCGAAAAGACCGGCGGGCCGAAGTTCGGCTTCCCGGCCGGCCCCAAGGGCCTGAAGCACCGCTTCTTCCAGGGCTTCCTGCTCCCCGCCTATACCGGCTCGGAAGTCAGCAAGTTCCGCTCGGCCGATGCCGAGACCGCCTGGAACAAGTTCAAGGAGCTCTGGCAGTACACCAACCCCGCTTCCACCAACTACGACTTCATGCAGGAGCCGTTGCTGAGCGGGGATGTGTGGGTGGCGTTCGACCACATCGCGCGCCTCGGCCAGGCCTTCGACCAGAAGCCCGATGACTTCGTCGCCTTCCCGGCGCCGACCGGTCCCAAGGGCCTCGCCTTCATGCCGGTGCTCGCCGGCCTCGCGATCCCCAAGTGGACGCCCGACGTCGCCAAGGCCAAGGACCTGGTCAAGTACATGATGCAGCCCGACCAGCAGGTCGCAACGCTTCTCGCCACGACCTTCTTCCCGGTCACCGACGCCCCGCTGCCGGCGGACCTGCCGAACTCGGCCAAGGCGCTCGGCGCTGCGGTCGCGGCGCAGGCGAGCTCGCCCGACGCCCTCCCGGCGCTGCTGCCGGTCGGCCTCGGCGACAAGGGCGGCCAGTTCAACCAGGTCTACATCGACACCTTCGAGCGCATCGTCCTCAACGGCGAGGACGTCAAGAGCGTGCTCGATTCCGAAGCCGATACGCTGCGCCAGCTGATGATCGACGCCAAGGCGCCGTGTTGGCTGCCCGACGCAGACTCCAAGGGCCAGCCCTGCCCGGTCGAGTAAGCCAACATCTGGCCGCTCCGGGGGACAGGTTCCCCGGGGCGGCCCGGGGCTGTCGTGCAGGCGGCCCCACCCTCATCCGCCCTTCGGGCACCTTCTCCCATCAAGGGA
>DASZYM010000394.1:0-2601 GCA_035545355.1 Dongiaceae bacterium | reverse complement strand
ATGAAGATCGCAGGCGCCATCCTCTCGGCTGCGTTGGCCTTCGGCAGCATGTCGAGCCTGGCCCACGCCGCTTCGTACAACATCGATTTCGACATCGACTCGACGCGCGGAAACGTGGTCTCGCAGTCCGGCACGCCCTATGGCGTGACACCGCCGTTTCACGTGACCGGAACGGCGACGGTGACGGCCGGCGATACCAGCGGGAACTCGTTCACCGCCTTCGACCTGCAGTTCGGCTCGAAGGATTTCGGCCTCTCGGACATCGACACCGCGACCTCCTCCGTCAGCTTCAACGGCGACGGCAGCTTCCAGCAGTTCTTCATCAATTTCCTGGAGCCGGGGAACTGGTTCGGCACCAACAACACGCTGGCGGTGCAGGATTCGGGCGGCGAGTTCTCGTGCAACGACTGCGTGGCGATGAACGTCGCCGCGACACCGGTCCCGGCGACGCTGCCGCTGGTGGTTTCCGGGCTCGGCGCGCTCGGTTTCGCGAGCTGGCGGCGCAGGAAGAGCGCGGCCTAGCAGATGCTGCTCGCGGGTGCGGCTTGCCGCGGCGGTGATTCTCACCCCCACCCCTGCCCTCTCCCGAATCGGGGGAGGGGGATTGGACCGAGCGATGGCACCAGCGTCCCCTCCCCCGAATCGGGGGAGGGTTAGGGTGGGGGTGAGTCTGGTTCCGGCTTAAGCGCTCTTCGGCCGGCACAGAAGGACCTGGCCGCCGGCGCCGTAGCCTTCGACCTTCAGGCTGTGGGCCTGGACCGTGATCAGATACGCGGCGCGGCCGTTGGCGCTTTCCGAGGGGACCTCGATCATGCCCGAGGTTTCCCAGAAGTCGGAATCATTCCGCGCCTTGTTCTCGCCATCGGGGCCGGAGGCGATCAGCTTGCTCAGGACCGCCCAGTCGAGATCGGGATCGTGCTTGCCCATCTCGGTGAGGAAGGCGAGTTTGATGTCGCCGCTCTTGGAATCGTAGAGATAGAGCGCCGGGGCGCGCTGTTCCTGCTTCAAGACTTCCCAGACAGCGTCGGCCTCGTCGCTGCCCTGGTCCCAGTCCTCGGCGATCAGCACCAGCCCGTTGCTGTCCGGCGCCACGTTGTCATAGCTGACGCCCTTGGCGAGGCCGCCTTCCTTGGCGAGCGTGATGGTCGTGCCCCAGGTCGTGGGATCGGTCGGCTCCTTGACGTTGAGATCGATGCGATAGAGCCGGCTCAGCGGATTCTCCCAGCGCGGCTTATCGTCGTCGTACTTGGCCGAGCCGGCGCCGCCATCGGCGGCGAGCCAGAGTCGGTTGGCGACCACCGGATCCTCGTTGATGTCCTCGGGCGCCAGGAAGGCGGTGGCGCGGCGGCCGTTATTCGCATCCTTGCCGGACAGGAATTCGTCGAGCGACTTACCGGTCTTGGTCGCTTCCTTCGGCACGGCGATCCAATGCACCGGCTTCGAGTCACCCTCTTTGCCGACGACTGAATCACCATCGGCCGCGGTCGAGGCCTGGTCGTCCGGCGCGCCGTCGAGCTTGCCCGGGCCGCTCTCGCGCGAGGCGCCCTCGATCTTCAGCGCATAGAGCTGGCCGTTGACGAAGCCGTTGGGATCGCCGTCGGCCGGCTTGCCGATATGGAGATAGATCTCGCCGTCATCGTCATCCTCACTGCCGACCAGGATCGAGATGCCGTGCTCCTTCGGCGTGTAGCTCTTCAGCGCGAGCGTGGTTTCCTTCTCGTAAATGCCCATGCCTTCGAGCGGCCAGGCGGTGCCGTCGGGGAAGCAGGCCCAGGCGATGCCGGAATAGCCGCCATTCTCCTCATTGGCGAACCAGACCGGCTCTTCCTGACCGGTGCCGGGATTGATGAAGCCGCTCTCCATCAAGGTGCCGCCGCAGAAATCCGACGGCACATGGCCGGTATGGGCCACCGTCTTCTTGTCGAGATCGAGAGTGGTGATACCGGTGACGGCGCGCGGCGAGCCGTCGTCATTGGCGAGCCAGGCGGTCTGCTTGAATTCGCGGATGAGCTGGGTGCCGCCGACCACCTGCCAGTCCTTGGTGAACTTGATGAGGCTCAAGCGCGCGCCCGGCACCTTGCCGTCGATCGTGTCGGAGAACTTGGTCTCGGTGTAGTCGTCGTCCGACTTGTCGCCGACCAGCTCGTGCTGCAGCCAGACGTAGTGGAAGTCGCCGACGGTCATCAGGCCCATGCCGTCGGGATCGCTGGTGATGCCGTAAGTGAGCGCGGCATGCGGCTGCAGATCGGGCCAGGTGCCGGTCAGGAGCGGGATGTTGTCGCCGGCGGAGACCAGCGGCACGACCTCGAAGCCGCCGCTGCCCGGCGCATCGGCCAGCATCGCCGCGACCTTGGTGCGCCCGGTCGCGGCGTCGAGGGTGGACGCGGAATTGGCCGCGGCGAGGGCGCGGGGGCTGGTCTCGGCCAGCAGCAACCCGGCGGCGCCCGCGGCGCCGGTGAGGATGAGGAAGTCGCGGCGCGAGGAATCGGCTGGGGACATGGCAGGACTCCGACTGGCGATTATGTGGGAAGGAGTCGGAGGATGGCCGAGAAGCGATGACAGGAAGAAATCAGGTAGATGACGGGATGGTGACGGCGGGCG
>DASZYM010000393.1:0-1586 GCA_035545355.1 Dongiaceae bacterium | reverse complement strand
CGACATATCGTACAGAAAGGGCAGATCATGCACCCCCATCATCGTCACCGCCATCATCACCACGACCACGGCGAAGGCTGGGATCATCCCGCTGCCGCCTATTGGTTCGCCCGCCATCGCGGCCATTTCTTCGGCCATTTCGGCCGCGGCCGCTGGGACGGCGAAGGCATGGGCGGCCACGGCTTCCGCGGCAGCCGCATCTTCACCTCCGGCGACCTCCAGCTCCTGATCGTCGCCCTTCTCGCCGAGAAGCCGCGCCACGGCTACGAGCTGATCAAGGCGCTGGAGGAGCTGAGCAAGGGCTTCTACGCGCCGAGCCCGGGCGTCATCTATCCGGCGCTGAGCTATCTCGAGGAGATCGGCCATGCCGACGTCGAGGCCGAGGGCAACAAGAAGCTCTACCGCCTGACCGATGCCGGCCGCGCCTTCCTCGCCGAGAACCGCGAGAGCGCCGACATCATGCTGGCCGAGCTCGCCCGCGTCGGCGAGAAGATGGCCGATGCCCGGCGCTATTATGCCGGCAGCTCGGACAACGAAGCCGATCGCGGCGGCGCTGCCTATTCGGCAATGCGCGCGGCAGGCCGCAACCTCCGCGCAGCGATCGAGGAGAAGCGCGACGCCCCGGCCGAGGAGCAGCGCCGCATCCTCGAGATCATCAACCGCGCCGCCAAGGAAATCCGCGGGCAGTAAGCGGCGCGGACACTCCCGATCCTCCCCCACGCGTCGCGGGGGAGGATCGGCGCTTGACATTCTTCCGATCTAGGAATAAATACTCGATATCCTCCTCCACGAGGGGCGCTTCGCGAGGCGTCGTCGGGCGGGGGGAGGATCGGCGTCCGGCCGGGGCGGTTCGCAGCCATCCCGTCCGGACGGTCCCGGGGCACCGCCCGGCCGCGAGAGCGGCCTGCCAGGAGCTGGCTGACGGTCCCGGCGGCGGCTGGTCTTTGGCGGCTCCCTTGGCGACGATGCCGGTGTGGGAGCGGGAGGCCGGCATTCCAAACGCCGCCGTGGACAGAAAGCGCGGCCCGGGGTCGACAAACCGCCGCCATGGAGCGCCGCAAGGCGAGCGCCCTGCGTCAACGGGCGCGCCTTTGCTCGGACTTGGTCGCGCCTTGCAGCGCTCCATGTCCCCTCATCCATCCCCCGGGTGCTCCGGCGCCGCGGGAATGCGGAGTCGTGCCTTGCCGCCAGCGACGACCAGTTGTCATTGCGAGCGAAGCGAAGCAATCCAGCGGGCAACGCTCCGTCCCCTTCTAGATTGCTTCGTCGGCTTCGCCTCCTCGCAATGACGGCCGCAGAGGCGGCCGCTACTGCGCCGCCGCGCGCTCGGCGCCGGCCGACTGCTCGGCAATGTAGTCCATCGCGACCTGCACGCCGCCGGACTTGACCGGCACGCCGGAGAGGCGGAGCGCCATCTCGGTGCCGGCGAGGGCGCCGAGGATGGTGAGGTCGTTGGTGTCGCCGAGATGGCCGATGCGGAACATCTTGCCGGCGAACGGGCCGAAGCTCGCGCCATAGGAGATGTTGAACTTCTCCAGCGCCAGCGCGCGGAACGCGTCGGCGTTGTGGCCGTCGGGCAGGAGCAC
>DASZYM010000392.1:0-6458 GCA_035545355.1 Dongiaceae bacterium | reverse complement strand
ATGAAACTCGGGGCGGCGCTGATCGGTGGCGCGCATGCGGCGATGGATGTGTCCGACGGCCTGGTCGCCGATGCGGGACACATCGCCGAGGCGTCTCGCTGCGGCGTCGTCATCCACGCCGACCGCGTCCCGCTTTCGCCTGGAGCACAGGAGGCCCTGGCCGGCGATCTCGACCTCTTGCCGCTGATCGTGACCGGCGGCGACGATTACGAGCTGCTGTTCACGGCGGCGTCTTCGCATCCGGCATGGTCGGATGTGACCGAGATCGGCGAGATCGTCCGCGGCGAGGGCGTGCGTGTCCTGGATCGCGACGGCGCCGAGATCGCGCTGGCATCGCGCGGGTTCCAGCATTTCTGAGCGGCGTCGCGCTGGTTCTTAAACAGCCGTGACGTTGCGGACTTCGCGGACGACAAACCAGCGCGGCGCTCCTCAAATCGGCAGCCCCAGCCGCCGCAGCTCTTCCGTCGCGCTGCCGTCGTTCTTGAACAGCACCGCGTTGATGCCGAGCTTTCGGGCGGCCTCGATGTTCTTCGGGGAATCGTCGATGAAGGCCGTGGCCGCGGCCGGCTTGCCGATGACATCGAGCAGGTGCAGGAAGATCTCCGGCTCCGGCTTGCCCATCTTGAGGTCGCCGGAGACCGCGGTGTACTTCATGTGCCGCACGAAGGGCATCAGGTCCTGCGCCATGCGATAGGTCTCGCCCGACCAGTTGGTGAGGCCGTAGCAGGGGAAGTCCTCGGCGACCAGCCGGTCGAGGATGGCATGACCCTCGGCCACCGGCCCGGTCAGCATCTCGCAGAAGCGGCCGTGATAGGCGCGGATATTGTCCGCGTGGTGCGGGAAGCGGGCGACGCGCTCGGCGATCGCCTCGGCGAAGCTGCGGCCGAGATCCTGCTGCCGGTTCCAATCGTGGTTGCAGACCTCGTCCAGGAAGCGCCGGCGCTCGGCCGGATCGGCGATGAGCTTGCGGTAGAGGTTCTCCGGATCCCAGCCGATCAGCACGTTGCCGAAATCGAAAATCATCGCCTCGATCGCCAAGATTGGCCTCCTTTGCCTCGCTTCTCGCGACTCTGCGCCTCGTATAGACTGCCCGCATGGAACACAAGGCCCGGGCGGTTACGCCCCGATGAAAAAGGTTCTCATCATCCTCGTCGTCCTGCTGCTGCTCGGCGGCGGGGGCGGGGCTGCCTGGTGGTTCTATTTCCGCAAGGACCCCAACGCGCCGCCGCCGACGCCGCCCGCGCCGCAACTGACGCAGCTCAACATCCCGATCCAGGCGGATGACAGCCTGACCATCCCGGTGATCAAGGATGGCAAGGTCGTCACGCATTTCTACTTCCGCTTCACCTTGATCTTCGACGACCCGAAGAATCGCGACAAGGCGAGCGCCGTCCTGCCGGCCCTGACCAACGATTTCATCGTCGAGCTCAGCCAGCTCCTGCCGCGCAAGCTGGTCGAGGAAAGCAATTACGATGCGAACCTCATCCAGATGCAGCTGCAGAAGGTCTGCGACCGACGCTTGGGCAAGGGCGTCGTGACCCAGGTCTCGATCACTAACATCGAACAGGGGCAACAATAGGGCGAGAGCATGGCCGAGGAGACCACCGGGGAGGCCCACGAGGAATACGACGATCGGATGCTGAAGCTGCTCCAGATCATCTGGGGCGACGGCTTCCTCTCGCCGGGCGGGCCGCAGGCGGTGCGGGCGATCGTTGCCGGGCTCGATCTCGCCGGCAAGACCGTGCTCGATATCGGCTGCGGCGTGGGCGGCCTGGATGAGGTGCTGGCCGGCGAGTTCGGCGCCAGGGTGGTCGGCGTCGATGTCGCGCAGCTCATCGTGAAGCTCGGCCAGGAGCGCATCGCGCGCTCGCGGCTCAAGGAGCGCCTCGCCATCCGGCTGATCGAGCCCGGCCCGCTGCCTTTCGCCGATGCGAGCTTCGACGTGGTGTTCGGCAAGGATGCCTGGCTGCATATCCCCGACAAGGCGGCGTTCTTCGGCGAGGTCTTTCGTGTGCTCAAGCCCGGCGGGATCGTGGCCTGTGGCGACTGGATGAAGGCGCCCGGCCCCTATAGCAGCGACATGGACTATTTCTTCAAGATGGAAGGGCTGACCTACCACCTGGTGACGCTCGCCGAATACGGGCAATTGGTCCATAGCGCGGGCTTCACCGACGTCCATGTCGGCGATATCACCCCCGAGGTGCGGGCCGGCGCGTTCGACGAGCTGGCGCGGATGAAGGGACCGTTGCACGATCTGCTCACCCGCGAGCTTGGCGCCGACGCCCGGGACTTCTTCATCGAGGATTGGCGCTCGCTGACGGTGGTGCTGGACAAGGGCGAGCTCCGCCCGGCCCGGATGCAGGCGAGGAAGCCGGCCTAAGGCAATCTCGCTTCCGATTGCCCGATCTCCCTTGCTAGCATGAGGGCAAACCGGCCATACGCACGGCCGGTGCAGAAGATCCTCGGGGAGGTTTCATGGACAAGTATCGGGCGGGGCTCGAACAGCGCCCGGCGAATTACGCGCCGCTGACGCCGATCAGCTTTCTGGAACGCTCCGCGCGGGTCTATCCGGACAAGCCGGCGATCATCGACGGCGACCGCCGCATCTCCTATCGGGAGATGTTCGCCCGCTGCCGCCGCGCGGCCGATGCCCTGCGCAAGGCGGGAGTCGGATCGCTGGACACCGTCTCGGTCTTCGCGCCCAACAGCGTCGCGATGCTGGAGATGCATTTCGCCGCATCCATGGCCGGCGCGGTGCTGAACGCGATCAACTTCCGGCTCGATGCGCCGACCGTCGCCTTCATCCTGGATCATGCCGAGACCAAGGTCTTTCTCTTCGACAGCGAATTGGCGCCGGTCGCCCGCGCCGCGCTGGAGACGGTGAAGCGCCCTCTGACCGTGATCGAGGTCGCGGCGCCGAATTGCCCGGCGCGCGGCGACTTCATGGAATACGAGGCGTTCCTGGCTTCCGGCGATCCCGAGGGTCGGATCGACTGGCCGGAGGATGAATGGCGCGCGATCTCGCTCAACTACACGTCGGGCACGACCGGCAACCCGAAGGGCGTGGTCTGCCATCATCGCGGCGCCTATCTGAACGCCTTGGGGCAGGGGCTCGCCGTGGGGCTCAGGGCCGACAGCGTCTATCTCTGGACCCTACCGATGTTCCATTGCAACGGCTGGACCTTCACCTGGGGCGTCACCGCGATCGGCGGCACCCATGTCGTGCAGCGGACCGTCGTTCCCGCCGAGATCTTCGACAAGATCGACCGGCTCGGCGTGACCCATCTGTGCGGCGCGCCGACGGTGCTCAACATGCTGGCTTTCGCACCCGGCAGCGAGACGCGGCGCCTGAAGCAGACGGTCACGATCACCACCGGCGGCGCCGCACCGACCAGCACGGTGATCGGCGCCATGGAGCGCATGGGCTTCGTGGTGATGCATGCCTATGGCCTGACCGAGACCTACGGCCCGGCGACGCTCTGCGAGCTGCAACCGGAATGGCAGGCGCTGGAATTGGCGGAGAAGGCCAAGCTGATCGCGCGCCAGGGCGTGCGCTACATCACCGCCGCCGATCTCGCGGTGATGGATCCGGAGACCGGCGAAATCCTGCCGGCCGACGGCCAGTCGATGGGCGAGATCTGCACCCGGGGCAATACGGTGATGATGGGCTATCTGAAGAACCCGGAGGCGTCGAACGCCGCCTTTCGCGACGGCTGGTTTCATTCCGGTGATCTCGGCGTGATGCATCCCGACGGCTATGTCGAGGTCAAGGACCGATCCAAGGACATCATCATTTCCGGGGGCGAGAACATCTCCTCGCTCGAGGTCGAGGAGATCATGTCCCGCCATCCGGCGATCCGCGAAGTCGCCGTGGTCGCCAAGCCCGACAGCCATTGGGGCGAGACGCCCTGCGCCTTCGTGACCTTGCGCGACGGCGCCGCCGCACCCAGCGGCGACGAGCTGATGGCCTGGTGCCGCGAGAACATGGCGCATTTCAAGCGCCCGCATTACGTCGTGTTCGGCGAGTTGCCCAAGACCGTGACGGGGAAGGTGCAGAAATACCTGCTGCGCGAGCGCGCGAAGGGAATGTGAGGCGGGGGCGTATTCCAACGCACAAACGTCCTAGACGCGCGCGCCCAGCTCGGCCATCACCGGCACCATGGACACCGAATCTCTGCTGGCTCTGATCGGCGCGGGCTTGGCGCTCGCCGGCAGCCCGGGGCCCAACACGATGAGCCTTGCCGCCGCCGGTGCCGCCTATGGCGCGACGCGCTCGTTGGCCTATATGTCCGGCCTCGCTCTGGGCATGCTGGTCGTCATGATCATCGTCGCCACCGGCGTCGTCGGCATGCTGCTGACCGTGCCCGGCGTGGCGCCCATCGCGGCGATCGTGGCGGTGATCTACTTCGTCTACCTCGCCTGGCGCATCGCGACGGCGCCGCCGCTCTCGGAGCGGAGCGATCCGCGGCCGGCGCCGTCGAGCGCGGCGGGCCTGGCGCTGTCGCTCACCAACCCGAAGGGCTATGCCGCGATGCTGGCCCTGTTCTCGGGCCACATCGTCATCCGCGACCGGCTGCTGGCCGATGCGGTGCTGAAGGTCGCCGTCACCATGGCGATCATCGTGCTGGTCAATATCGCCTGGCTGCTGGTCGGAGCCGGCCTGGCCCGATACCTCCGCAGCCCGCGCGCCAGCCGGATTCTCAACCTGGCTTTCGCAGCGCTGCTGCTGGCCTCCGCGGTGGCCCTGTTGCCCCGCTAAAGCCGCGGCGGGCCGCGGGTTTCGGGCATCGCCGCATTGCGTCGCACCAATGATTTCAGTATGTTCCGCCGACTTTGCGGCGCGGGGGCGTCTCCGGGTCACGAATCAATGCCGCACGAACGCAAAAACTCTAAGACTTTCAAAGGGATGTAATGATGAGCCCGATGCTCTACTGGCTGGTGATCGCCGCTGGCGTGCTGGCCCTGATCTATGGGATCTGGGCGACTCGCTCGGTCCTCGCCGCCTCCGCCGGCAACGCGCGGATGCAGGAGATCGCCGCTGCGGTCCAGGAAGGCGCCAAGGCCTACCTCAACAAGCAGTACACGACGATCGGCATCGTCGGCATCGTGGTTGCCATCATCCTCTTCTTCGCGCTCTCCAAGCTTTCAGCGCTGGGCTTCGTGATCGGCGCCATCCTGTCGGGCGTCACCGGCTATATCGGCATGAACGTCTCGGTGCGCGCCAACGTGCGTACCGCGGAAGCCGCGCGCCAGGGCATGGCTCAGGCGCTGGCGATCGCCGCCAAGTCGGGCGGCATCACCGGCCTGCTGGTGGTGGGTCTCGGCCTGCTCGGCGTCGCGGGCTACTACATGTTCCTGCGTTCGAGCGGCATCGAGATGCGTCCGATGCTGGAAGCGCTGGTCGGCCTTTCCTTCGGCGCCTCGCTGATCTCGATCTTCGCGCGCCTCGGCGGCGGCATCTTCACCAAGGGCGCCGATGTCGGCGCCGACCTCGTCGGCAAGGTCGAGGCGGGCATTCCCGAGGACGATCCGCGCAACCCGGCGGTCATCGCCGACAACGTGGGCGACAATGTCGGCGACTGCGCCGGCATGGCGGCCGACCTGTTCGAGACCTTCGCGGTCACCGTGGTGGCGACCATGCTACTGGGCTCGATCTTCTTCGCCGACCCGGCGCAGCAGGAGCAGCTGATGCTCTTCCCGCTGCTGGTCTGCGGCGCGGGCGTCGTGAGCTCGGTCATCGGCATGTTCTTCATCCGCCTGGGCTCGAGCCAGAACATCATGGGCGCGCTCTATAAGGGCTTGATCGCGGCCGGCGTGATCTCGATCGCCCTGATCGCCTTCTTCACCAACTATGTGCTGGGCTTCGGCACGACCTTCACCGGCTCCGTCGTGTCGGTCACCGGCTCCAGCCTGTTCTGGTGCGCGTTGGTCGGCCTCGCGGTGACCGGCCTGCTGGTCTGGATCACCGAGTACTACACGTCCACCTCCTACCGCCCGGTGCGGAGCGTCGCCCAGGCGGCGACCACCGGCCACGGCACCAACATCATCCAGGGTCTCGCGGTCTCGATGGAAGCGACCGCCCTGCCGGTGCTGGTGATCTGCGCCGCCATCGTCTGCGCCTACAACCTCGCCGGCCTCTACGGCATCGCCATCGCGGCGACCGCCATGCTGTCGCTGGCGGGCATTGTCGTGGCGCTCGATGCCTACGGCCCCGTCACCGACAATGCGGGCGGCATCGCCGAGATGTCGGGCCTGCCGCCGGAAGTGCGTAAGGTCACCGACGCGCTCGACGCGGTCGGCAACACCACCAAGGCGGTCACCAAGGGCTACGCGATCGGCTCGGCCGCTCTCGCGGCGCTGGTGCTGTTCGCCGCGTACACCGAGGATCTGAAGCACTACTTTCCGAACCTCGCGGATACGATCTCCTTCCAGCTCAACAACCCCTACGTGGTCATCGG
>DASZYM010000391.1:0-2076 GCA_035545355.1 Dongiaceae bacterium | reverse complement strand
GATCAGCGGCACGCTGAGGAAGGCGAGATAGGTCAGCAGGCTCTTGTCGCTGAGCACCTGGTGGTAGAGCGGCCCGAGCAGCGCCACGTGGTCGATATTGTCCACGCCCGGCAGGGTCAGCGGCATGAAGCGCTGCCCGGCGTCCAAGGGCGGCGTCTCGCCGCCGCGCGCATACCAGGCATTGGCGAGCACGACCGTCAGGCCCGAGGCGATGATGTTGATGGCGACACCCGAGACCACCTGGTCGCCGCGATGGGTGATGCAGGCAAAGCCGTGCAAGCTCGACATCAGCACCGCGATCACGATCGCCGCCGCGAGCCCGCCCCAGGCCGAGCCGGTCAGCGCAGCGACCGCCGCCGCGGCGAAGGCGGCGCTCAGCATCTTGCCCTCGAGCCCGATATCGATGACGCCGGAGCGCTCGGAGACGAGGCCGGCCATGGCACAGAAGATCAGCGGCGTCGAGGTGCGGATCGTGGCCGCCAGAGTGGAGATCGCGATGACGAACCAATCCGGCATGTCACGCCCCTTCCTTCGGCGGCTTGCGCTTGCCGCGCGGTTTCTTCGCCCGTTTCGCGAACCTCCGCGGGGCGACTTCTTCCGGAATCGGCTCCTGCGGCTCGACCAGCTCGGCTTCCACCAGCTCGATCGGCCCGGCAGGCGCCGCCGGTATCGTCGAGAGCGGCTCGGCATGCGCGACCGGAGGCGCGGGCGGCTCCGCTTCTTCGATCGCCGGCGGCTCGGGCTCCGGTGCCGGCACGCGGACCAGCGGCTCGACCGCGGGGATCGTCGTCACCGGCGAGGGCACTTCCTGGGTCGGCCGCACCGGCGCTGCGGGCGCGGCGGCGGGAACCACCGGCGCGGTGAACGTTCCGGCGGCCGGGCGGCTGCCCTGGAACAGGCGCCAGACCCGCTCCACCAGCGGCCGGTTCATGTAGGCGAGCGCGCCGGAGAACAGGATCACCAGGCCCTGCATCACCACGATCGTGTCGCGGGTCACCTTCGGGATCTCGAAGGCGAGTTCGCTGCCGCCCTGGAACAAGGCGCCGAACAGGATGCTGGCCAGCACCACGCCGACCGGATGGTTGCGCCCCATCAGCGCCACCGCGATCCCGGTGAAGCCGGCGCCGGCGACGAAGTCGAGCAGGAGCTGCCGGTGATAGCCGAGGATCTCGTTCAGGCCGAGGAAGCCCGCCAGCGCGCCGGAGATCAGCATCGCCTCGATGATGATCCGGTCCGGCTTGATGCCGGCATATTGCGCGGCCTTGGGCGAAAGCCCGGTGGCGCGCAGCTCATAGCCGCCGCGGCTGCGCCAGAGATAGGCCCAGACACCGACGCAGCAGATCAGCGCCCAGACGAAGGAGAGGTTGAGCGGCGTCTGCGGCATGTCGATGCCGATCTTGCCCAGCAGGTCGTTGACCAGCGGGATGCCGGCATTGTCGGCGAAGTCGCGGCTCACGACCTCCATGCTGCCGGGCACCCGGAAGGTATAGACCAGCAGATAGTTCATCAGCGTCGCGGCGATCAGGTTGAACATGATCGTCGTGATGACGATGTGGCTGCCGCGCTTGGCCTGCAGATAGGCCGGGATGAAGGCCCAGCCGGCGCCGAACAGAGCCGCCGCCAGGATGGCGAGGCCGATGATCGGCCAGGTCGACATCGAATGATCGAAGGCCAGCGCCACGATGCCGACGCCCAGCCCGCCGATATAGGCCTGGCCCTCGCCGCCGATATTGAACAGCCCGGCATGGAAGGCGACGATCACCGCCAGGCCGGTGAAGATGAAATCCGTCGCATAGTAGAACGTGTAGCCGATGCCGTAGAGGTCGCCGAAGGCGCCGCTCGCCATCGCGCCGATCGCGGTGAACGGATTCTCGCCGATCGCCAGCACGATCAGGCCGGTGACGATCAGCGCCAGCAGCAGGTTGACGACCGGCATCACCCCGATCTCGATCCAGCGCGGCAGCGGGCCCGCTTGTGCGCTCACGATCGCGGCCCCCGCTTGGACTGATCCGCCTTGGCCCGCGCCTTCATCAGCGCCTCGCCGAGGCTCATGACCGGCGCGCCGACCAGCGGCTG
>DASZYM010000390.1:0-9870 GCA_035545355.1 Dongiaceae bacterium | reverse complement strand
GATCCGGTGAAATCGCTGGCCGAACGGCAGCGCCTGTTCGACCTGCCGCGCTCGGCCTGGAGCGACTACAACACGGCCCTCATCTCGCCGGGCGGCGGGATCTACGAACGGCGCGCCAAGTCGATCAAGCTGTCGAAAGAGACGCAGAGCCTGTTCAAGCTGGCCAAGGAGCAGGTGACGCCGAACGAGCTGATCAAGGCGATCCTGACCGCCGAGGTCGATCTGCTGTTCCTCGGCGGCATCGGCACCTATGTGAAGGCGACCGACGAGACCAATCTCGAAGTCGGCGACCGCGCCAACGACGCGCTCCGCATCAACGCCGTCGAGCTGAAATGCAAGGTGGTGGGCGAAGGCGCCAATCTCGGCTTCACCCAGCGCGGCCGCATCGAAGCCGCACTCCACGGCCGGCGCATCAACACCGATGCGCTCGACAATTCCGCCGGCGTCGACACCTCGGACCACGAGGTCAACATCAAGATCCTGCTGAACGAGGCGGTCGCCAACGGCGACCTCACCATGAAGCAGCGGGACAAGATCCTGGCCTCGATGACCGACGACGTGGCGCAGCTCGTGCTGCGGCACAATTACCTGCAGTCCCAGGCGCTGTCGGTCGCCGAGATGCTGAGCTTCACCCTGCTCGACCAGCAGACCCGCTTCATGCGGGCGCTGGAGCGCGGCGGCAAGCTCGACCGCGTGATCGAGTTCCTGCCCGACGACGAGACGATGCGCGAGCGCCTGGTGCAGCGCATCGGCCTGACCCGGCCGGAGCTGGCCGTGCTGCTCGCCTATTCCAAGATGACGCTCTACGACGAGCTGCTGCCCTCCGACCTGCCCGACGATCCGCGGCTGGTCGAGGACCTGGTCGATTACTTCCCGCCGGCGCTCAAGTCCGAGTTCCGGCCGCAGATCGAGAAGCATCGCCTGCGCCGCGAGATCATCGCGACCCTGGTGACCAACTCGCTGGTCAACCGCATGGGCTCGACCTTCGTCCATGTGATCCGCGAGAAGACCGGGCAGCCGCCCTCGGCCATCGCGCGCGCCTATGCGATCACCCGCGAGACCTTCCGCTTCCGCAAGCTCTGGTCGGAGATCGAGGCGCTGGACAACAAGGTCGAGGCCAAGGTCCAGACCGGGATGCTGATCGAGATCAACCGACTGGCCGAGCCCGCGACCTCCTGGTTCCTGCGCAACGGCGCGCATCCGCTCGACGTCTCCAGCCTGCTCGCCGAGGCCAAGCCCGGCATCGCCGCGCTCGAGGGCTGCATGCACGGCCTGATCTCCGACACCGACCGGGAGGAGCTCGACCAGAACACCCAGGCCCTGATCGAGAAGGGCGTGCCCCAGGAGCTCGCCCGGCGCGTCGCCAGCATGTCGCACCTGGTCTCCGCGCTGGACATCGTGCGGATCGCGACCCGCGCGGGGATCAAGGTCGAGGAAGCGGCCGCCGTCTATTACCGGATCGGCACCCTCTTCTATCTCGACTGGCTGCGCGAGGGCGCCCGCAAGCTGATCGGCGACAACCATTGGGACCGGCTCGCGGTCTTCGCCATCATCGACGACCTCTACGGCCACCAGCGCGACCTGACCTCGGCCGTGCTGGCGAGCGCGAAGGAGGCCGGCGGCACGCTGGACGCGGCGGGCGCGATCGAGGCCTGGCGCTCCAAGCGCACGGTCCCGGTCCAGCGCATCGACCAGCTCTTCGCCGATCTCCGCCAGGTCGGCAAGATCGAGCTCTCGATGCTCGCCGTCGCCAACCGCGCGCTGCGGAGCGTGATGGAATAGACCAAAGATGTCGTCATGCCCGGCGAGAAGCCCTTCATGGCACGAGACCCTCGGGTCAAGCCCGAGGGTGACGAGATGAGGGCTCCTCTTGGCTGACACTTCATTCGACTGCGTCATCGTGGGCGGCGGCGTATTCGGCCTGGCGGGCGCGCTGGAACTGGCGCGGCGCGGGCGCAAGGTCGCGGTGATCGACCGGCTCGGCAGCGGGCATCCGGCGACGTCGTCGACCGGCGCCTCGCGCAGCATCCGCATCGCCTATGACCAGCCGCTCTATGTGAAGCTGGCCATGGAGGCGATCCGGAGCTGGCGGAAGCTGGAGGCCGAGACCGGCCGCCGCATCCTGCACCTGACCGGCCAGATCGATCTCGGGCCGGAAAAGAAACTGCGCTCGATCCAGGACACGGCGCGCGGCCTCGGCGGCAAGATCGAGATGTGCGACGCCGCGGAACTGCGACGCCTCATGCCGGAGCTGGCGCCGCGTGCCGGCGAAGTCGGCCTGTTCCATCCCGATGGCGGCACGGTCATGGCCGAGCAAGGCATGCTGGCGCTGGCCGAGGCCGCCAAGAGCAAGGGCGTCGCGATCTTCGCGCCGGAACGGGCGACGAAGATCGATCTCAGCACGACGCCGGTCACCATCGTCACCGACAAGCAGCGCCTGCGTGCCGCGCGGGTCGTGCTGTCGGCGGGTCCCTGGAGCGGCGCCCTGCTGGCCGATCTCGGCATTCATGTGCCGCTGGCGCCGGCAGTGGCGCAGGTGACCTTCCTCGATGCGCCGGGCCAGGTCGACCGCCCGGGCGTCGCCGAATGGGAAACGTTCGAGACCGGTGGCGTCTATGGCCATCCGGTGCCGGGCATCGGCTACAAGATCGCGCTCGATGCCGGTTCCGCCGGCTGGGATCCCGACGTCACCGAATGGACGCCCGATCCCGAGGAAGAGCGCCGCATCCTCGACTGGCTCGCGGAACGCATCCCCGGCATGCCGCGCAAGGTCCAGCGCACGCAGCGCCATCCCTGGACCATGACCCCGGATGCCGATTTCATTGTCGATAACCGCGGCCCGCTGACCTTGGCCTGCGGCTGCTCCGGCCATGCCTTCAAGTTCGGCCCCGCGCTCGGCCGCCTGGTCGCCGACGTAATGGACGGCGTCGATGCGCCGGCGGAGCTGAAGCTGGACCGGCCGGCGATGAAGCGGACCGTATCCCCGACCGACCCGATCGTGCGGTAGGCCCGGATCGCCGCCGTCACGCCTACGGCCCGCTCGCGTTTGAGGGTCTATAACGGCCCTAAGCCTCTGATGAGGAACACCTAAGGCGCGCGGTGGGGTATCTGCCGATTTTCGATTCTGTCTACGTCGGGTCTACGTTGGGAGAATGCCGCCAGCTTTGAAACGAAGCAGCGAAGCGGCGACCGCGGTATCGTTGGACTCAAATTCTTTTGGCTTGGATCGCCCGGTTCGGCAGCTTGGGCCGAGTGGTCACGATATGAAAAATCATACTCTACTTTGCGATTTTTTGCAACGAAAGAGTCGCAAATTCAGCGGCGACCGATCGATTTTCGGCACAGCAGATCGTCATCCCCGGGCATGACGGTCACGGTCGACTGCACTTACCGCTTGATCCTCTCGGCGGCGATCTTCTCGATGCGGGCTTTGAGATCGGGATGCTGGTGCATCAGGCGGTCGAAATCGGCGCGGTCGAGGACCAGCAGGCGGCATTCGTGGAGCGCGGTCACCGTCGCGTTGCGCGTGGTGTCGAGCAGCAGGCCGATCTCGCCGAAGAACTGACCCTTGCCGAGGCGGACCGGCGGGTCGATCTCGACCTCGACCTCGCCGTCCATGACGAAGAACATCGCATCGGCCGGCTCGCCGCGGCGCACGATCGCCTGGCGCTCAGGCACGATCTGCGGCTTCAAGAGCCGCGCGATGGCGGCGATGCGGGTCGCATCGAGGCCGGAGAAGAGCGGGACCTTGGCGACCGCGTTCCAGGTGACGACGAAATCGCGGCGCCGGATCTCGGCGGCGAAGCCGGTAGCGAGGATGCCCGCCGGAACCGCGAACATCGCGATGCCGAGCAGCATCACCATCCCGCCGAACAGACGGCCGATCCCGGTCACCGGCGTCATGTCGCCATAGCCGACCGTCGCCATGGTGACGATGCCCCACCAGAGCGCCCGCGGGATCGAGGTGAAGACCGTCGGCTGGGCGTGGCGCTCGAGCAGGTACATGATGCCGGATGAGATCACCAGCAGCACCAGCATCACCAGGAGTGCCGCCGCCAAAGCGCGCCATTCGCTCTTCAGCACAGTCGCGACGAGCGAGAGCGCCGGCGTCAGGCGCGAGAGCTTGAAGAGCGACAGGAGCTGCGCGATCAGCAGCGGGTCGCGCAGCTCCGGCACGACCAGGCCGACGAGCGGCGCGGCCGACAGCAGGTCGACCACGCCGATGAAGGAGAGCACGTAGCGCCGCCGCGCCTGGCTCATGCCCGGGTTGAGCAAGGGCGCCCGCCAGATGCGCCAGAAATACTCGACCAGGAACATGAGGCCGGCGACGGTGGTCGCCAGCGTGCAATCGAAGCGCTCGAAGCCCGGCAGGTCGGGCAGCGTCACGATGGTGGCGCTGGCGACCGAGAGCAGGATGGCGAAGACCAGGCCGATGCGCGCCGGCCAATTCACCCGGCCGTCCGCCACGCCGATGTCGAGGATATGCAGCAGGCGGAGGCGGCCGTTCGCGGCGGTCATCGGCGGTTGCGCCTCTTCCTCAGTTCGTCATGGTACGCGAAGGCGTACCATCCACGAGTTTGCCTGCCGCGAAGGAACTCGTGGATGGTCGGCCTACGCCGACCATGACGACCGAGAGCGAAGAGGCCACGGAGTCCCTCCCGCGTCACCCCTTATTGACGCGGTTGTCGATCAGGTCCTTCACCACGTTGGGATCGGCGAGGGTCGAGATGTCGCCGAGATTGCCGAACTCGTTCTCGGCGATCTTGCGCAGGATGCGGCGCATGATCTTGCCGGAGCGGGTCTTCGGCAGGCCCGGCGCCCATTGCAGCATGTCGGGCTGGGCGATCGGGCCGATCTCCTTGCGGACCCATTGCAGCAGCTCCTTGCGCAGCCCGTCGGTCGGGTCCTCGCCGGCCTTCAAGGTCACATAGGCGTAGATGCCCTGGCCCTTGATGTCATGCGGATAGCCGACCACCGCCGCCTCGGCGACCTTGGGATGGGCGACCAGGGCGCTCTCGACCTCGGCGGTGCCGAGCCGGTGGCCGGAGACGTTGATCACGTCATCGACCCGGCCGGTGATCCAGTAATAGCCGTCGGCATCGCGGCGGCAGCCGTCGCCGGTGAAGTACTTGCCCTTATAGGTGCTGAAATAGGTCTCGGCGAAGCGCTTGTGGTCGCCATAGACCGTGCGCATCTGGCCGGGCCAGGAATCCGCGATGCAGAGATTGCCCTGGCACTCGCCCTGGAGCTCCTTGCCGTCGGCATCGACGATCACCGGCTTGATGCCGAAGAGCGGCTTGGTCGCCGAACCGGGCTTGAGCTTGGTGGCGCCGGGCAAAGGCGAGATCATGATGCCGCCGGTCTCGGTCTGCCACCAGGTATCGACGATCGGGCAGCGGTTGCGGCCGACCACGCGATGGTACCAGAGCCAGGCTTCCGGGTTGATCGGCTCGCCGACCGAGCCCAGCAGGCGCAGGCTCTTCAGGCTGCATTTCTCGACCGGCGCCTCGCCCTCGCGCATCAGGGCGCGGATCGCGGTGGGCGCGGTGTAGAAGGTGTTGACCTTGTGCTTGTCGCAGACCTGCCAGAAGCGCGAGGCGTCGGGATAGTTCGGCACGCCTTCGAACATCAGGGTGGTGGCGCCGTTGGAGAGCGGGCCGTAGACGATGTAGCTGTGCCCGGTGACCCAGCCCACATCCGCCGTGCACCAGTAGATATCGCCGTCGTGGTAGTCGAAGACCAGATGGTGGGTCAGCGAGGCATAGACCAGGTAGCCGCCGGTCGTGTGCAGCACGCCCTTTGGCTTTCCGGTCGAGCCCGAAGTGTAGAGGATGAAGAGCGGATCCTCCGCATTCATCTCCTCCGGCTTGCAGTCCTTCGAGACCTTGGCGATCTCGTCGTGATACCAGACGTCGCGGCCGCTCTGCATGGCGACATTGCCGCCGGTGCGCTTCACGACCACGCAGGTCTTGACCGAGGGGCAGCTCTTCAGCGCCTCGTCGACATTGGCCTTGAGCGGGATCTTCTTGCCGCCGCGCAGGCCTTCATCCGCCGTGATGACGAAGTTGGAATCGCAGTCCTGGATGCGGCCCGAGAGGCTATCGGGGGAGAAGCCGCCGAACACGACCGAATGGATGGCGCCGATCCGCGCGCAGGCCAGCAGCGCATAGGCCGCTTCCGGGATCATCGGCATGTAGACGGTGACCCGGTCGCCCTTCTTGACGCCGTGGGCCTTCAGCACATTGGCGAGGCGGCAGACCTGCTCGTGCAGCTCCGCATAGGTGATCTTCTTGTCTTCCTTGGGATCGTCGCCTTCCCAGATGATCGCAGTCTGGTTGGCGCGCTTGGCGAGATGCCGGTCGATGCAATTGGCCGAGACGTTCAGCTTGCCGTCGTAATACCAGCGGATCCTGACATCGCCGGTGTAATCGACGTCCTTGACCTTGGTGTAGGGCTTGATCCAGTCGATCCGCTTGCCCTGCTCGGCCCAGTAGGCCGCGGGATCGGCGACCGAGCGCTTGTACGCGTCCTCATACTGGTCGGCATTGACCCAGGCGCGCTTGGCCGCGCTGTCCGGGACCGAAAACTCCGCTTGGTCGTTCATGCCCACTCTCTCCCCATTTCAGGCCTTTGCGCGGATTATCGACGGAAAAAGCCAAGGATTACAAGCGTGCGACAGCGCTGCTCTTAACGAATGAGAAACCCGGGGAAGGCTAGAAATCCCGAGAAATCGCGCGGCACGCGGGTGTCGCCGTGACACTCTGACGCGAAGCCTCGGACCGGAAGGACTCCCATGCTGAAGATCGGAATGCGCGGGAAGATCGTGCTGACCACCGCGCTGGTCGCGGTGCTGGGCGTCGCCTGCGTCGCTGTCCTGCTGACCTGGCAGGCCGCGGACGGGCTGACCGAGACCGCCAAGCAGGTGCTGGCGCGCACCGCCCGCCAGGAGGCCGAGCATGTCAACGGCGAGTTCGCCCGCGCGATCACCGTGGCAAACAGCCTCGCCCGCACCACGCTCGGCTTGCGCAGCAGCAATGCCGCAAGCCGGCCGGCCTTCGAGGCGATCCTGAAGAACGACATCCTGCCGGAGACCACCTGGTTCGGCATCTGGGGCACCTATGAGCCCAACGGGTTCGACGGCAAGGACGCCGACTTCGCCGGCCAGGACCTCGCCTCCTCGGTCAAGAGCAGCGGGCGCTATGTGCCCTACTGGACCCGCGACGGCGAGAACCTGACGCTGAGCCGGTCCTTCGACTTCGACAATCCGGGCAACAACTCGCTCGACTACTACAACGTGCCGATGCAGACCGGGAAGCTGCATGTCACCAATCCGGCGGGCTGGGATTTCGGCACGCCGGACAAGCCGAACATCATCTGGCTGGTCAGCTTCTGCGCGCCGGTGATCGAGAACGGCAAGGCGATCGGCGTCACCGGCATCGACTTCCGCATGGAAGACCTGCTGAAATATTTCGACCAGCTCCGCCCGATGGGCGAAGGTCGCGCCGCCTTGATCGACGCCGCCGGCAACTGGGCGACCAGCCCGGATCCGAAGCTGGTCGGCAAGAAGGTCGATGACGCCTTCTATGCCGCGCATTCGGCGGCCGCGCTCGGCGGCAAGACCGAGATCGGCGAGGAAGCGTCGAAGCTGCTGGACGGGGCGAGCTATTCCGTGCTGGTCCCGGTGCATTTCGAGGATTCGCCCGACGTCTGGACCCTGCAGATCACCGTGCCGCGCCATGTGGTGATGGACCGCGTGACCGGCATGTGGCAGCGGGCGATCCTGATCGGCATCGGCATCCTGCTGCTGTGCCTGCTCGCGGCCTGGATCGTCGGCTCCAGCACGGCCCGGCCGGTCCGCCGGATGGCGCAGGTCATGCAGTCGCTGGCGACCGGCAAGCTCGACGTCGAGATCCCCGCCACCGCGCGCAAGGACGAGATCGGCGAGATGGCCCGCACCGTCGAGACCTTCAAGCAGAGCCTGGTCGAGAACCAGCGCCTGCAGAGCGAGCAGCAGGCAATGCGCCAGCAGGCCGCCGAGGAGCAGCGCCAGGCGCGCGACGACCTCGCCAACCGCTTCGAGGCCGAGGTCGCGAAGTCGATCGGCGCGGTCGCCGATACGACGCGGCAGATGCAGAGCTCGGCCGGCGTCATGGCGTCGAGCGCCCAGGACAACATCAACCTCAGCGGCACGGTCGAGCACACCGCGGACGGCGTCTCCGACAACGTCTCGTCGGTCGCGGCGGCGGTCGAGGAGCTGGCGGCGTCGATCCGCGAGATCAGCCAGCAGGTCAACAATTCGAGCGCGGTCGCGAGCTCGGCGGTCGATCGGGCCAAGGCCGCGGTCGGCCGGGTCAATGCGCTGGTGACGGCGGCCGAGCAGATCGGCTCGGTCGTGACCCTCATCAACGACATCGCCAGCCAGACCAACCTCCTGGCCTTGAACGCCACGATCGAAGCGGCCCGCGCCGGCGAGGCCGGCAAGGGCTTCGCGGTGGTCGCCTCCGAGGTCAAGAACCTGGCGATGCAGACCGCCAAGGCGACCGAGGAGATCTCGACCCAGGTGCAGTCGATCCAGCAATCGACCGGCACCGCGGCGGGCGAGATCGCCGAGATCGCCAAGACCATCGAGCAGATCAACCAGATCGGCAGCGCCGTCGCCTCGGCGGTGACCGAGCAGGAAGCGGCGACCGGCGAGATCAGCCGCGCGGTCAGCCAGGCCGCGACCGGCACCTCGGAGCTGCGCGAGAACATCCGGGCGGTGGCGGAGACGGCGCGGCGCAACGGCCAGACCGCCTCCGACATGACCGGCGCGGTATCGCTGGTCGGCGACCGCTGCACCGATCTGCAGTCGCGGGTCGATGACTTCCTGAAGCGGGTCCGCGCCGGGTAAGAGACGCGCGGCCTTAGGCCGCGCGCTCTCCTTCGGACGGAAGATCGGGGCCGATCCGGTACCAGTCGATGTTGCGGGTCGCGATCATCGCGGCCAGCAGCGCCAGGAACAGCGCGACCGTGCCCGAGAGCAGCGCGTAATCCTCCATCTGCAGCAGCATGTACATGTAGCTCTGCAGGGCGGCGAGCAGGACCGCCGTTACATAGCCGAGCATGCGGCTCATGGTGCGCCAGGCATACCAGGCGACGAGGGCGATATCGGCGGCGCTGGCGATGACATAGGCCGGGGCGAAGCCGATCTGCTCGGCCAATGAGAGCAGCAGCAGGTAGAAGAGACAGAGCGCCGCGCCGACCAGGAGATACTGGACCGGATGCACGCGCCTGGCTGTAGGTCCCCGGGCGATCAAGCCGTTGATGAAGATGGTGGCGAAGGTCAGCCCGATCACCAGCAAGCCGTATTTCAGGATCCGGTCGGTCTGCTGGTGCACGTCGCCGGGCTCGACGAAGGCGACGCCGACGGCGGTGGTCCAGAGATTCTCCGGATTGACCTCGCCCAGCCGCCAGGAAGCGGGGAAAGCGCGCGCGATCGAGCCGACCGACCAATGCGCGGTGAAGCCCCACTCGGTGATGGTGCGGTCGTCCGGCAGGCTGCGGCCGGAGAAATCGGGATGCGGCCAATCGGCGTCGAGACCGATCCGCGTCTCGTCGCCGACCGGCGTGAAGCCGAGCGCCGACGAGCCGCGGAAATCCATGCTGATGGCGAAGTCGATGGGTCTTGCCAGATCGGCCGCGCTGAGCGGTATCGCGGCCGCCACGCTCGAGGAAAGCAGGCTCTCCTGCTCGAGCGCGTCGGCGGCGACCGGTGGCTGCTGGCCGACCGTGACGGTCAAGCTCCGCAAGGCCGTGAGATCCGAGAGGCCGACCAGCAGCTTGGCGCCGCTCCAATCGATCGTCTCCGGCGACACGTCGGCGCGCGGCTTG
>DASZYM010000389.1:0-3320 GCA_035545355.1 Dongiaceae bacterium | reverse complement strand
CGCATCGATTCGAAACGATCCTCGACGAGCTTTGCATCGAGCTTCCGCTCCTGCGCGCGCCGATCCGAAGTGGCGGCGCTATGCCGGAAGGCGTGGTGGCGCGGCGCATGTGGCTGGCCGCCGCGCCTTTCGCCGACCGGTTCATCACGCCCATGGCCGCGGTGGCCGGCTCGGTCGCCGAGGAAGTCCTCGGTGCGATGACCGCGGCTGCTGATCTCCGGCGCGCCTATGTGAACAATGGCGGCGATATCGCGCTCCATCTGGCGCCGGGCGAGCGGATGAGCATCGGCGTCGTGGACCGGCCCGACCGGCCGCAGATGTATGGCGCCGTGTCCATTGCGTCGCCGCAGCCGGTGCGCGGCATCGCGACCAGCGGCTGGCGCGGACGCAGTTTCTCGCTGGGCATTGCCGACGCCGTGACCATCCTGGCCAGGACCGCCGCGGCTGCCGATGCCGCCGCGACCATCGTCGCCAATGCGGTCGACCTGCCGGGCCATCCTGGAATTCGGCGCGAGCCCGCCTCCATGCGGGATCCGCAGAGCGATCTCGGTACGATCCCGGTGACCGTCGATGTCCCCGCGCTGTCCGAGGCCGACGCCGCCGTGGCGCTGGCGGCCGGGCTCAGGGTCGCCGAGGATTGTATCGCCAGGGGTTTGATCGAGGCCGCGGCCCTGCACCTCGCGGGGCAGACGGTACAGACCGGGCTGCCGCTGTTGCAACGCGCCGCCGCATAAGGAGAAATCATGCGCGCCAAGATCCGCAAGATCGTCACCGTGGTGGAAGAGACGCACAGCGAGGCGGAACACCCGATCGATCCGCCGACCCGCCGGGCGGCGGCGATCGCGGTGATCGCGAATCCCTTCGCCGGCCGCTATGTCGAGGACCTGACCCAGTTGATCGATATCGGCGAGGAGCTCGGTCAGCTCCTCGGCGAGCGGGCGGTGAAGGCGCTCGGCATCGACCCGACCAAGGCCGAGAGTTATGGCAAGGCTGCGGCGGTCGGCGAAAGCGGCGAGCTGGAGCACGCGGCGGCGATCCTGCATCCGAAGCTCGGCGCGCCTTTGCGCAAGGTGCTGGGCAAGGGCGCGGCACTCATTCCCTCGGCCAAGAAGCGGGGCGGGCCGGGCGTCACGCTGGATGTGCCGCTCGGGCATAAGGATGCCGCCTTCGTGCGCAGCCATTTCGACGCGATGGAAGTCCGGATCGCCGATGCCCCGGCTGCGAATGAGATCGTGGTCGCCGTCGCGGTCACCGATTCCGGCCGGCCGCTGCCGCGCATCGGCGGCCTCAAGGTCTCGGAGATCAAGGGCGAGGACGGGCTGCGGTGAAGAATGCACCCCTGAAGAGCATCGCGGCGGAGCCGGAAACCTACCGGCTGGAGGAGCAGGTCGGCTACATCCTGCGCCAGGCCTCGCAACGCCATGCCGCGATCTTTGCCGCGCGAATTCCCGGTGATCTCACCGCGACGCAATTCGCCGCCTTGGCCAAGCTGGCGGAGCTCGGCCCGTGCTCGCAGAACCACCTGGGCCGCATGACCTCGATGGACGGCGCGACCATCAAGGGCGTCACCGACCGCCTGGTCCAACGCGGCTATATCGAAGCGCGTCTCGATCCCGAGGACAGCCGCCGTCGTGTCCTCGTGCTGACGCCGCTCGGCACCGAGGCGGCGCAGAGCGCCATTCCCGCGGCCTTCGCGATCACGGAAGAAACCCTCGAGCCGCTCAGCCCGAGCGAGCGCGCGGAGTTCCTGGCATTGCTGAAAAAGCTGCGCTGAGCGCCAGCGCGTAAAAAGGGCGGGCGGATTTCTCATCGCCACCCGGTTTGTCCACAAAGTCAAGAGGCGAGGCTCGGTATGCGCGTCGCCGGCGGCGTGTTGCGGCTCCTTTGCGTGCGCACCACGCCGTCGATGACCGTCATTCCGACGCCGGGCAGGTCGCCGAGGCGGATGCTCTCCAGCAGGTCCTTGCCGGCCGAGTGCTGCGCCTTGTCCAGGAACACGAAGTCCGCCGCGCGGCCCTTCTCGATCAGGCCGACGTCGAGGTTGCGCATCCGCGCCGTGTTGCCGGTGGCAAAACAGATCGCGATCTCCGCCGGCACCTCGCCCAGGGATGACAGCATGGCGATCATCCGGACGATGCCGAGCGGCTGCACCCCGGATCCGGCCGGCGCATCGGTGCCGAGGATGACGCGCTGGAGATCGCCGAGCTCCTTGGCGGTGCGCAGGGTGAGGAGGGCTGCGCGCTCGTTGCCGTTATGGACGATCTCCAGCCCCCGCTTGCAGCTTTCGCACAGGCATGTGATCTGCGCGTCGGGCAGGGCGGTGTGCCCGCCGTTGATATGGCCGATCACATCGGGATCGGCCTCCAGGATCACGTCCTTGTCGATCAGGCCGGAACCGGGGATGGAGGGGCCGCCGGTATGGATGGTGCTCTGGATGCCGTACTTGCGGGCCCAGGCGACCATCTTCTTGGCTTCCTCGCCGGTCTTCACGCCGCCCAGGCCCACTTCGCCCAGCAGCTTGACGCCGGCTTCGGCCATTTCCTTGAAGTCTTCCTCGACCATGCCCTGCTCGATGACGGGCGCGCCGCCATGCACCTTCACGCCCGCCGGACGCGCGGCGGCGAAGATGCGCTGGCTGGAGATGGCGAATGCCTTGAGGCCGACGATGTCCTTCGGTCGGCCGGGCATATGCACCTCGCCGGCAGAGATCATGGTGGTGACGCCGCCATGGAGGCAGCTCTCGATCCAGCCGAGCTGGTTCTGCCGCGGCGTCCACTCGCCGGCGACCGGGTGCACGTGGCTGTCGATCAGGCCCGGCGCGAGGGCGGTGCCGTTGGCATCGATCACCGTCTTGGCGCCGGACGCGTCGACATCCTTCGTCTTGCCGATCGCGGTGATCTTGCCATCGACCGCGACCACCGTATCGGCATCGGCGATCGGTGCCGCGAGATCTCCGGTCAGCAGCAGGCCGATATTGCGGATGACGAGCTTGCCCGACGGGCCGCCGGCGGCCGGTTCTTGCGCCATGGATGTCTCCTCGGTCTTGAGTCGTGCGCCTATTCTTGCACGAACTGCCCCATATGCGTCATGCCCGGACTTGATCCGGGCATCTCCGGTCGACTTTCATGCGGGAAGAGATCGCCGGGGCAAGCCCGGGGATGACGAAGGTCACCAAGCCCTGTGTGTCACGCGATGCGGCGCGGCTGCTCGGCGCCCATATTGCCGGCGCTCGGGCCGATCTGGCGCTGCTCGCCGGCCGGACGGATGGCGAGGGCGGCGCGGATGTCCGGCTCGTCCATCTGCTCGGCATTGAGGAAGCG
>DASZYM010000388.1:0-11866 GCA_035545355.1 Dongiaceae bacterium | reverse complement strand
CCGTTCAGGGTGAAGTCCATGGCCTGCGCGCGCGAATCCTCGCCGATCCGCACCAGGCGCGCCGGCAGCTTCAGGCCGGCATCGACCGTCTCGGACAGCGACCCGTAGATCCCGTCATTGATGTAGAGCTGCTCCTCCTTGCGGAGCTGCACCTGGGTGACGACGGAGATCGCATGCGCCACCAGGGCGCGGCCGGGCTCGCACATCAGCACGCAGTCGCGGCGCAGGTTGAGCTTCTTCACGCCGGTCTCGATCGCCGCCATGAAGTCCTCGAGCGGCGGCATGTTGGTGCCGAGATAGGCCGCCGGGAAACCGCCGCCGACATCGAGGCCCGCAATCTGGACCTTGGCCTTGTCGAGTACCTCGCCGACCAGAGCCAGCGCCGTTCCATAGGCGTCGGGGTTGAGGCATTGCGAGCCGACATGGAAGGCGATGCCGACCTGGCAGCCGCGGGATTGCGCCTCCTTCAGCATCGCCGCCGCGGCATCGATCTCGGCGCCGAACTTCGCCGCGAGGTGATAGAGCGTGCCTTCGGCCGGCGGCGTCTTGATGCGCACGAAGATGGTGATGCCTTCGGCGCCGCCGGTCTCCTGCAGGATCTTCTCGAGCTCGTGCGGATGGTCGATGACGAAGGTATCGATATTGTAGACCCGGGCCGAGGTGCCGATCACCGCCCGGCCCTTCACCGGATGCATGAAATAGCAGGCGGCATCGGCGAAGCTCTCGCGCACCTGGGCGATCTCCGGCAGCGAGGCCGTGTCGAAATGCCGGATGCCGGCGCGGTAGAGCGCCCGCAGGACGTCGGGATGCGGGTTGCACTTCACGGCATAGAGCACGCGGCCGGGGAAGAGATCGAGGAAGCGCCGCGCGGTCTCGGCGATGATCTCGGGACGCAGGCAGTAGACCGGGTAGCTCGGCTGCAAGGCGGCCACCATCGCCTTCACGGATTCGAAATCCTTCACCGCCGCTGCTCCTTCGCCACCGGTTGACCGCTCCTGGGGCTTGTAGCCCAGGCTGGAGAACCTGTCATCTCTGGCTGCCGGACGCGAGTTCGGCTATCAGATGACGCAGAGTTGTAACAGGGGCCCGCATGCGATCCGAACGACAATGCGCCGGCTGCTGAAATGGATTGGCTTCGGCGTGCTCGGGCTGATCGTGCTGACCCTCGGCACGGTCGCCGCGGGCTATTTGTGGCTGCGATCGTCGCTGCCGCAGCAGGACGGCACGGTGCAGGTGACAGGTCTCTCCGCACCGGTGACGATCGAGCGCGACGATCGCGGCGTGCCGACGATCCGCGCGGCCAATCTCGACGACGCCGCCTTCGCCGTCGGCTTCGTGCATGCGCAGGACCGCTTGTTCCAGATGGACATGATGCGCCGGGTCGGCGCCGGACGGCTGGCCGAGGTCGTCGGCGCGCAGGCCCTGCCGGTCGATAAGCTGATGCGCACGCTCGGCCTTTATGCGCAGGCCGAGCAGCAGGCGGAGGATGCCGGCCCGCAATTGAAGCAGGTGCTCGCGGCGTATAGCGCCGGGGTGAACGCGTTCCTCTCCGAAGGCCACACCCTGCCGCCGGAATTCCAACTGCTGGGCTACAGGCCGGAGCCGTGGAAGCCGGTGGATTCGCTGGTCTGGGGACGGATCATGGCGCTGCAGCTCTCCTCCAACTGGAATGCGGAGCAGCTCAACCTGACGCTGAAGCAGACCATTCCCGCCGATCTCCTGAAGCTGCTGCGGCCCGAGGTGGAATCCTTCGCCGGACTGCCGATGCCGTGGTTCGGGCCGGTGAACGAGGCCTCGAACAACTGGGTCGTCGCGCCGAGCAAAAGCCGGAGCGGCGCGGCGATGCTGGCCAACGACCCGCATCTCGGGCTGACGGCGCCATCGATCTGGTATCTGGCGCATATCGTGACGCCGCAGATGCAGTGGGTCGGCGCCACTAGCCCCGGCATGCCGCTGATCGTGATCGGCGCCAACGAGCACGTCGCCTGGGGCTTCACCACGACGACCGGCGACACCGAGGATCTCTATGAAGAGAAGGAGGCGCCGGGCGATCCCAAGCGCTACCAGACCTTCTACGGGACCGAGCCGTTCATCACGCGGACCGAGGCCATCAAGGTGAAGAACGGCAAGGATATCCAATACACGATCCGCAGCACGCATCACGGCCCGGTGGTCTCGGACCTCGACGAGGACCGCAAAGCCGGCGCGCCGATCCTGGCCCTGAAGGCCGCGTTCCTCCAGCCCAACGATCGCACCGCGGATGCCTTGCTGGCGATGGACCTCGCGCGTTCGGCCGATGAGTTCCATGCCGCCCTCGCCCATTTCGACAGCCCGCAGCAGAACGTGGTCTATGCCGACAAGGATGGGCATATCGGCTTCGTCGCCGCGGGCCGCGTCCCGGTGCGCCGGCAGGTCTTCGCCCAGGGGCTGCTGCCGACGCCGGGCTGGGTCAATACCTATGATTGGATGGGCATGATTCCGTTCGATGCCCTGCCACAATCGCGGGACCCCGCGGCGGGCTGGCTTGCCACGGCGAACAACAAGATCGTCGATGACCGCTATGACTATTTCATGGCCGGAAGCTGGCCCGATGACCGCCGCTACCGGCGCATCGCCGAGATGCTGCAGGCGACCGACAAATTCGACGTCGCCGGTTTCGAGAAGATGCAGCAGGACACGCTGTCGACGCCGCTGCACGATCTGGTGCAATCATGGCTGCCGCGCGTGAAGGGTGCCGATCCCAGGATCGCCCAACTGCTGCGCGGCTGGGATGGCCATGTCGATCGCGACCGGCCCGAGCCGCTGATCGCCACGGTCTGGATGGAGCGCGTGGCGCAGGCTTTGCTCAAGGCCAAGCTCGGCAAGAGCTATGCGGATTGGTGGTTCTGGGACGACCAGGCGCTCCAGCGCGTGCTCGACGATCCCAAAGAATGCGGCGTGTCCTGCAACGACGTCCTCGGCAAGGCCCTGCAACAGGCGAGCGCGGAGCTCTCCGCGCGGCTCGGCGCCGATCCGACGCGCTGGAAATGGGGTGACCTCCATCGGCTGCATTTCCGCCACCCGATCTTCCGCTATGTGCCGGTCATCTCGGATTGGCTGGATCCCGATCTGCCGACCGATGGCGACGCTTTCACCGTCAACCGCGCGGTGCCGATCGGCAACCCGGACACGCCGGACCTGCCCGACGTGCACGGACCGACCATGCGTCTGATCGTCGATATGAAGGATCCGATGCAGGCGGTCGTGACCCTGGCCGGCGGCCAGTCCGGCAACCCGCTTTCGCCGCATTATGCCGACGGGCTGGTGGACTGGCGCGACGGGAACTACCGGCCTATCGTGCAGCCGTCGATGCATGAACTGATTCTGACGCCGGGTGGCTGAACGATGAGCGAATTGATATTGCCGACGGTGGAGGATATCCGTGCTGCCGCACAGCGGATTGCCGGCCAGGTCGTGCGCACCCCGCTCGTCCGCTCGCCCCGTCTCGCGGCGCTGACCGGGGCGAAGAGCGTCCATCTGAAGCTCGAGAACCAGCAGTTCACCGGTTCGTTCAAGGATCGCGGCGCCCTGAACAAGCTGAAGAGCCTCACCCCCGCGGAAGCGAAGCGCGGCGTCATCGCGATGTCGGCCGGAAATCACGCGCAAGGCGTCGCCTATCACGCGCAGTCGCTCGGCATCCCGGCGACCATCGTGATGCCGAAAGGGACACCCTTCACCAAGGTGGAGCGCACCGCCGGGTTCGGCGCCAAGATCGAGCTGCAGGGCGACACGATCGACGCCGCCGCGGTCTATGCGCGGCAGATGGCCGAGGCGCAGAACCTGGTCTTCGTGCATCCCTATGACGACCCGCTGATCGTCGTGGGACAGGGCACGATCGGATTGGAGATCGTCGAGGACCTGGCGCATTTCGATACGCTGATCGCCCCGATCGGCGGCGGCGGACTGATCAGCGGTATTGCCCTTGCGGTGAAGGCCGCGCGTCCCGAGACGGAGATCCTCGGCGTCGAGGCCGATCTCTATCCTTCGATGCATCACGCGGTGCGCGGCCTGCCCGCGGCCAACCGCGGCCAGACCATCGCCGACGGCATCGCCGTCAAATCACCGGGCCAGCTCACCCGCGCCATCATCGAGCGGCACGTCTCCGACCTGCTGCTGGTTGATGAAAATCAACTCGAGACCGCGGTTCACACATTGGTGGAACGCCAGAACCTCGTCACCGAAGGCGCCGGGGCCGCGAGCCTGGCCGCCGTCATGGCGAATCCCGCGCGCTTTGCCGGCAAGGACGTGGTGCTGATCGTCTCCGGTGGGAACATCGATTCGCGCCTTCTGGCCCAGGTGCTGATGCGCGGCCTGATCCGGGACGGACGCGTCGTGACCCTGAGGATCGAGATCTCCGATCAGCCCGGCGTGCTTGGCCATCTCGCCCGTCTGATCGGCACCACCGGCGGCAACATCATCGAGATCTATCATCAGCGTATGTTCTCGGACCTGCCGGTGAAGCGCGCCGACGTCGATGCCGTGGTCGAAACGCGCAATCCACGCCATGTGGAGGAAATTATTGCCGCCTTGGAGGCCGACGGTTTCCCGACTCGACGCCTCTCCGCACATTCGGGTGAAACGGCAGCAAACTGATCCGAAGCGGGTCTCCCTAACCAGTTTTTAACTAAGTTCGTCAATCTTCGGGCGAACCCGTTTCACGGCTTGGTACCGGTCGCGCATGCTTGTCATCGTTGGTGCAGTGATTGTTCTCGGCTGCGTCGCCGGTGGCTATCTCATGAATGGCGGCCACTTCGCCGTCCTGATTCAGCCCAACGAGTTCCTGATCATCCTCGGTGCTGCGACCGGCGCCTTCATCATCGGCAATACCAAGACCAACCTGAAGGCCGTCGGTGGCGGACTGAAGCGCGCGCTCAAGGGCCCGACCTACAAGAAGACCGACTATGTCGAGCTGCTGAGCCTGCTCTATCAGTTGTTCCGGCTCGCCAAGACCAAGGGCATGCTCGCGCTGGAGCAGCATGTCGAGAAGCCGGACGAGAGCGCCCTCTTCGCCCAATTCCCGAACGTGCAGAAGAACCATCATGCGGTCGAGTTCCTCTGCGACTACCTGCGCATGATGACCCTCGGCACCGAGAACGCCAACGAGGTCGAGACGCTGATCGATGCCGAGCTCGAGGCGCATCACGCCGAGCAGCACAACGCCTCGCATGCGGTCCAGCTCATGGCGGACGGCATGCCGGCGCTCGGCATCGTCGCCGCGGTGCTCGGCGTCATCCACACGATGGGCTCGATCACCGAGCCGCCGGAAGTGCTGGGCGAGCTGATCGGCGCGGCGCTGGTCGGCACCTTCTTCGGCGTGCTCATGTCCTATGGCTTCGTCGCGCCGCTCGGCAACGCCATCGCCAGCGTGGACAATGCCGATTCCAAATACTTCCAATGCATGAAGGCGGGTCTGCTCGCCCATATGCAGGGCTATCCCCCGGCGGTCTCGATCGAGTTCGCCCGGAAAGTCCTGTGGTCGACCGACCGGCCGAGCTTCTACGAAGTCGAAGAAGCGGTGAGCGCGCTTCCGGCCGTCTAGCGGAGGTCGACCATGGCCGACGACAGGCCGATTATCATCAAGCGGATCAAGAAGAGCGGCGGCGGCCATCACGGCGGCGCCTGGAAGGTGGCCTATGCCGACTTCGTGACCGCGATGATGGCGTTCTTCCTGCTGCTCTGGCTGCTGAACGCCGTCACCGAGGAGCAGAAGAAAGGCATCGCGCAATACTTCCGCCCGACCATCGCACCGCAGAGCTCGCAGTCGCAGGAGGCGATCCTCAACGGGACGCCGGCCGTCATGTCGGAAGTCTCCGGCGCCTCCGCCGCCGAAGCCAGCGTCGATGTCAGCAGTCCGGCCGATGACGCCGATTCCGAGCCGACCGCGCCGTCCAATCCCAATCCGAGCCCGGACAATGCGATGCCGAGCGGCGCCGGCGCCAAGCCGGTGGACCTCAAGGAGGCGCAGGACGTCGTCGCCAAGAACGAGCAGAAAGAGTTCGACGAGGTGAAGCAGAAGATCGAGGACCAGATCAAACAGGATCCCGGTCTCGCCGATCTCAAGAACAACATCGATGTCCAGCAGACGCCGGAAGGCCTGCAGATCGAGATGTTGGACAAGGATAAGGTCTCGATGTTCCCGTCGGGCAGCGCGGCGATGAACGAGCGCAGCCGCCAGCTCCTGGAACTCGTCGCCAAGGTGATCGCGCCGCTGCCGAACAAGCTCTCGATCTCGGGCCATACCGACGCCACGCCCTATCAGGGCAAGGCGGATTACAGCAATTGGGAATTGTCGACCGATCGCGCCAACGCGGCGCGCCGCCAGCTCGAAACCTTCGGCGTCGACGACAAGCGCATGCAGAATGTCTCCGGCAAGGCGGATACCGATCCGAAGGTGAAGAACGACCCGTTCTCGCCGGAGAACCGCCGCATCTCGATCGTGCTCCTGCGCGAGCAGCCGGCCGCTCCGGCCGGAGCGGCGCCCGCCGCGCCGGGATCATCCTCTCAGGCCCCCGCCGCACAACCCACGGACGGCCAGGCGTCTGCCGCCCCGGCGCCGGCGCCGCAGGCCGATCAGTCCCCGTCGGCGGCGGCCCCGCAGCCCGCGCCGGAGCCCCAGCCGCCGCAATCGGTCACGACGCCGTAGCCGGGCTTGAATGCCGGGCATGCCCACCGATATAGCAACCTGCATCTTTTGGCAGGGAGCAGACCGTGGCGGAGCGCAAGCCCCCGTTGATCCTTCTCGGCTCGCAGGCTGGAAACGGCCGCTCGACCCGGGTCGAGGGGATGGAGTTCGGCTGGCAGGAAGCGCCGTGGCTGGGCGATGCCGCGCTCTACGACGGCGTGCGGACCCGGCGCTGCGTCGCCTACTTCCTGGACGCGGTTCTCAGCCTCGCGATCTCGCTCCTGCTCGGCCTCGCCACCTGCACCCTGACCGTCGGGACGCTCGGCTTCCTGAGCATCCCGGGGTTCATATTGACGACACCCTTCATCCATTTCGTCCTGGCCGCGGCCACGATCGGCGGCCGTCGCGCCGCGACGCCGGGTATGCGGGCGATGGGCCTCCAGGTCGTCGCCTGGACCGGCGAGCATCCGGGACCGCTGCGCGCCATCCTGCTGCCGGCTTTGTTCTATGCGACCGTGCCCACGACCGGCTTCCTGCTGCTGCTGTTCTCGCTGTTCGACGGGCGGGGGCGCTGCCTGCACGACCATCTGGCGGGGGTCCTGGTGTTTCGCACCGAAGCCGCGGCGCGCGCATCGGTCCGACTCTGACCGCCTGCGACGATAAGCCCCGTCCGAAGCCTCACTCGACTGGCGAAACCGTCCGTCCTCCCTTAAAATCGGCGCCATGAGCGTCCAAGGCCGCGGCTTTCCGATCCCGTTTCTGGTGACCACCGAAGTCCCCTGCCCCTATCTGCCGGGGCGGATGGAGCGCAAGATCATCACCGAGCTCTCCGGAGCGCAGTCGCCGGAGCTGTTCGAGATCCTCTCCCATGCCGGATTCCGGCGCAGCCATTCGATCGCGTATCGGCCGGCTTGTGCCGGGTGCCGCGCCTGTGTGCCGGTCAGGATCGTGGCGCGGGAATACGAGGCGTCGCGTTCCATGCGGCGGGTGCTCAAGCGCAACGCCGAGCTCCGCGCCACCATCACCGATGCGGTCCCGACCCAGGAACAATTCAAGCTGTTCGCGCGCTATCTGGAGGCGCGGCACAATGACGGCGAGATGGTCGGCATGGGACCACAAGACTATGCAAGCATGGTGGGCGACAGCCCGGTCGACACCCGGATCGTCGAGTTCCGGGACCGCAATGCCAAACTGACCGCGGCCTGTCTGACCGATTGGGGCCAGGACGGGATTTCGGCGGTCTACAGCTTCTTCGAGCCGGATCTGGCGCGGAACAGCCTCGGCAGCTTCATCGTGCTCTGGCTGATCGAGGAGGCGCGGCGGCGCAAGCTCGATTACGTCTATCTCGGATATTGGGTGGCCGGCAGCCAGAAGATGGACTACAAGCGCCGCTTCCCCCCGATCGAGGCCTACGGCCCCTCCGGATGGAACCGCATCCTCGATCTCGAGGACGCCTGAAGCGTTCTATCCTTCCTTTGGTCCGGCAAGATTGTTAGCTTATCCCGTATTGCAGCAACGTCGTGACGCTCCAGCGAGTGGCGGATCGCGTTCGTCGCCGCCGCATCCAATCCAAGACCCGGCCATCCGACCGGGGGAGGTCACAGCATGAAGAGACGCGACTTCCTGGCGGGCGCCGGCCTTGCCGGTGCCGGCGTCGCCACCGCCCTGTCGAAACCCGCCATCGCCCAGGACAAGACCGAATGGAAGATGGTGACGAGCTGGCCGAAGGGCATGGCCGGCCTGGGCTCCGGCGCCGAACGGCTGGCCGACCGGATCGGCAGCCTTTCGGGCGGACGATTGACGGTGAAGGTGTTCTCGGCCGGCGAGTTGGTGCCGGCGACGCAGTGCCTCGACGCGGTCTCGCAAGGCGTTGCCGACATGGCGCATGATTTCGCCCATTACCATCTCGACAAGACCGCGGCGGCCGGCTTCTTCGCCTCGGTGCCGTTCGGCCTCGCGCCGGACGAGTTTGCCGGCTGGATCAATTTCGGCGGCGGCCAGGAGCTCTGGGACGAGCTCTACGGCCAATTCGGCGTGAAGCCGTTCCTGGTCGGGAATACCGGCATCCAGATGGGCGGCTGGTTTCGCAAGGAGATCAAGACGCCGAAAGACATCAACGGATTGAAGCTGGCGATCACCGGCTATCCCGCAACGGTCTGGGAGAAGCTGGGCGGCAAGGCGGTCAACCTGCCGGTCGGCGAGATCTTCGGCAACCTGCAATCCGGCGCGATCGACGGCGCGAACTGGATCGGCCCCTATACCGATCTCTCGCTCGGCCTCTACAAGCTGACCAAGAACTACTACTGGCCGGGCGCGCAAGAGCCGGGCTGCGGCATCGAATGCCTGGTCAATCGGCGGAAATACGACGCGCTGCCCGACGATCTGAAGCAGATCGTCGCCGCCGCCTGCGCCGCCGAAAGCGCCATCAGCCAGGCGGAATATTCCGGGCGCAATCCCGGCGCGCTCGCCACGCTCGCCAACGAGTACAAGGTGCAGCTCAAGCAATATCCCAAGGCGGTCATCACCGCCCTCGCCGTGGCTGCCGGCAAGACCATGCAGGAGGTCTTCGACAAGGGCGACGACGGCACCCGCAAGGTCGCGTCGTCCTACCTGAAGTTCCGCAAGCAGGCGATCGCCTGGACCCGGATCTCCTACGACGCCTTCGCCGGCGCCCGGGACAGCAAATACGACTATCCGACGGGTTGACGGGCCGGATGCGGGCAAAACCGCCCAGCATCCGCCAAACCGCTTGAAGCCGACGGCGAAACTGCACAATCTGGCTGCGAGCGCGGCCGCCTGAGAATCGCGCCCAGGGAAGCGTTGTCGGATTCCCGGTCCGGGGAGCGCCATGCAGGGATTGTTGAGAATCAGCCGCGTCATCGACGCGGTGAATGCCTTCATCGGCAAGGCGGTGATCTGGCTGATCCTCGCCTCGATCGTCATCAGCGCCGGCAACGCCGTCTCGCGCAAGCTGTTCGACTGGTCGTCGAATGCGTGGCTGGAGCTGCAATGGTACCTGTTCGGCGCGGCCTTCATGCTCGCCGCCGCCTATACCCTGCAGCGCAACGAGCATATCCGCATCGACATCGTCTCCAACCATCTGCCGAAGGGCGTCCGGCACGCCATCGAGCTCGTCGGCCACGTCTTCATGCTGCTGCCGTTCTGCGCGCTGATGGTCTGGGAGACCTGGCCGAACATGATGGAGTCCTACGCGATCGGCGAGAACTCCAGCAATTACGGCGGGCTGATCATCTGGCCCGCCAAGGCGTTCATCGTCGCCGGCTTCGCCCTGCTCTTCCTCCAGGGCATCTCGGAGCTGATCAAGCGCATCGCCATCATCGCCGGCATCATCCCCGACACCCAAGAGGCGCATCACACGCCTCTGCCGGTCGAGTGATCCGATGACCGCCTTCATCGTCGCGAACATCGCCCCGATCATGTTCGCTTCCCTGGTCGTGGTGTTGCTGCTCGGCTATCCGGTGGCTTTCGCGCTGGCCTTCAACGGCCTGTTCTGGGGCGTCATCGGCATCGCCCTCGGACTGTTCCAACCGACTTTCTTCCAAGCCCTGCCGGAACGCATCTTCGGCGTGATGAACAACGAGACGCTGCTTGCGATCCCGTTCTTCACCTTCATGGGGCTGATCCTCGAACGCTCCGGCATGGCGGAAGAGCTGCTCGACACGATCGGACAACTGTTCGGGCCGGTCCGCGGCGGGCTCGCCTATGCGGTGATCTTCGTCGGCGCGCTGCTCGCCGCGACGACCGGCGTCGTGGCAGCGTCGGTGATCGCAATGGGTCTGATCTCGCTGCCGATCATGCTGCGCTACAATTATAACCGTTCTCTCGCGACCGGTGTGATCGCCGCTTCGGGCACGCTCGCTCAGATCATTCCACCGAGCCTCGTGCTGATCGTCATGGCCGATCAGCTCGGCAAGTCGGTCGGCGACATGTATTCCGGCGCTCTGGTGCCGGGCATCGTGCTCGCCGCCCTCTATGCCGGCTATGTCCTGCTGACGACGTTCGTCAACCCGGCCGCCGCGCCCGCTTTGCCGCCGGAATTCCGGACCACCAGGGGCGTGAAGCTTCTGCTGCGCGTCATCGTCGCCCTGATCCCGCCGCTGATCCTGATCTTCCTGGTGCTGGGCACGATCTTCATCGGCCTGGCAACCCCGACCGAGGGCGGCGCGATGGGGGCCGTCGGCGCCCTCGCATTGGCGGCGCTGAAGCGCAAGCTGACCTGGAGCATCGTCCGCCAGGCGCTGGAATCGACGACCAAGCTGTCATCCTTCGTGCTGTTCATCCTGATCGGCTCGCGGGTGTTCAGCCTCACCTTCTATGGCGTGGACGGCCATGTCTGGGTCGAGAACCTGCTGACCGGCTTGCCCGGCGGACAGGTCGGCTTCCTGGTCGTGGTCAACCTGCTGGTCTTCGTGCTCGCCTTCTTCCTCGATTTCTTCGAGCTCGCCTTCATCGTCGTGCCGCTGGTCGGACCGGCGGCCGATCACCTGGGCATCGACCTGATCTGGTTCGGCGTGCTGCTCGGGATCAACATGCAGACCGCCTTCATGCACCCGCCCTTCGGCTTCTCGCTGTTCTATCTCCGCTCTGTGGCGGCGCGGGTCCCGTACAAGGACCGGATCACCGGCGCGACGATCCAGCCGATCACCACCGGGCAGATCTATTGGGGCGCGGTGCCTTTCGTGGTGATCCAGGTCCTGATGATCGGCATCACCATCGCCTTCCCGAGCATGGTCATGCGCTACAAGGAGGGCGAGGTGCATATCGACGCCTCGAAGATCCAGATCCAGGCGCCGAGCTTCGGGGCCGGCGCGCCGGACTTCAGCACGGCACCCAATTTCGGCGGCGGCGCAGCCGCGCCGGCGACCGGCAACGCACCCGCCACGCAGCCGGCAGCCCCGAATTTCGGCACGAGCCCGGCCCAACCCGAGACGACGCAGCCCGCCGGGCCGAATTTCGGCACCGCGCCGGCACCGTCGGGCTCCGGGAATTAGGCAATTCGACCGGCGGAAGAGAGACGGGCCCCGGATCGCTCCGGAGCCCGCTCTGAAGCCCGCGATGCGGTCGCGCTCAGCCGGGGTTGAGCTTGCCCGCACGCTGCTGGGCGAACATGAAGTTGTCGTAGGTGCCGTCGGCCACCTGCTCCCAGAGGAACTCCTCGTTGCGGAAGGCCCGCATCGATTCATA
>DASZYM010000387.1:0-15107 GCA_035545355.1 Dongiaceae bacterium | reverse complement strand
GCTCTCCGACGGCGCCGGCCGGCCGGTGATGACCGCGGTCGTGAAGATCGGCCTGGTCCTCCTGCTCTCCGCCATGCTCTCCGAGGTGGTCAACCTCGCGATCGAGCATTGGCTGCGCGACACCGACCAGCACGGCCGGCGGATCTATCACAGCAGCCGCATCCGCACCTTGCTGCCGCTGCTGCGCAACGCCTTCCGCATCACGCTGGGCGTGATCATCCTGCTGGTCGTCCTATCCGAGGTCGGCATCGACATCGGGCCGTTGCTGGCCGCAGCCGGCGTGGTCGGCCTCGCCATCGGCTTCGGCGCGCAGACCCTGGTGAAGGACATCATCACCGGCGTCTTCATCCTGATCGAGGACACGATCGCGATCGGCGACGTGGTCGATCTCGGCGGCCATGCCGGCGTGGTCGAAGGCATGACCATCCGCACCATCCGCCTGCGCGATGGGGCGGGCACGGTCCACACCGTGCCGTTCAGCGCGGTGACGATCGTGCAGAATCTCACCAAGGATTTCTCCTACGCCACCTTCGACCTCAGGGTCGATTCCCGCGAGGACGTGGACCGCGTGATCGCCGTCATGAAGGAGGTCGGCGCCGAGATCGAGAAGGACCGCGACCTCCGCTTCGGCATTCTCGGCCCGATGGAGATGATCGGGGTCGATGCCTTCCAGGATACCGGTCTCCTGATCAAGGCGCGGATGAAGACCCGCGCGATGAGCCAGTGGGACGTGCAGCGCGCCTTCAATCTGCGCCTGAAACGGAAGTTCGACGCCGCCGGCATCCGCTTCCCCGGCGTGGTCGCGGCAAGCCCCGCACCCGCTGCGCCGGGCGCACCGGCGGCGCCCGCGCCTGCCCCGGCCGCCGCCGAGACCGCGAAGCCGGCGGCGAATGCCGCCGCGGCCGAGGCGCGCACCGCGGAAGGCAAATCGCCGGAGGCGGGCTCCGCCCCCGCAGTCGCTAGCCGGCCGCCCGCGTCGCCGCGTTGACGATCTTGCGCATCACGCTGGGCAAGGCGTAGTCGCCGAGCCGATCCAGCGGCGCGGCCACCATACCTTCGGGTCGCTCCGCGATCGCCGCCGCCAACAGCGACAGCCGCAGATCGATATGGGTGAAGATATGGCGCACCTGGCCCGGCAGCGGGCGCCAGCGCGCCTGCACCGGCGCGGCCTCCTCGGCCTCCGCCGCGCCCCAGGGCTCGGCCCGCCAGGTATTGCTCGGGATCTCCATCATGCCGCCGAGCAGCCCCTGCTCCGGCCGCCGGCGCAGCAACACCGCGCCGTCCGGCGTGGTCATCCAATAGGCGACCGCGTGCAGGACCGGCCGTGCCGCCTTGGCCGTCTTCACCGGATAGTCCTCGGCATCGCCGGCCTGGAACGCGGCGCAATCCTCGCGCCAGGGACAGAGCGCGCAGCGCGGCTTCTTCGGCGTGCAGATCGTGGCGCCGAGATCCATCATCGCCTGGGCGAAGTCCCCCGCGCGGCGATCCGGAGTCAGCGCATCGGTCAGCGCCTTCAGCGCCGGCTTCGCCGCCGGCAGCGGCGTCGCCACGCGATGGAGCCGCGCCACCACGCGCTCCACGTTGCCGTCCATCACCACCGCGCGCCGATCGAAGGCGATCGCCGCGATCGCCGCCGCGGTGTAGCCGCCGATGCCGGGCAGTTCCAGCAGTCCCGCCTCGGTATCCGGAAACTTTCCGCCCTGCTCGCGCGCCACGACCTGCGCGCATTTGTGCAGGTTGCGCGCCCGGGCGTAATAGCCGAGCCCGGCCCAGGCGGTGAGAACGTCGTCGAGCGGCGCCGCGGCCAGCGCCGTCACATCCGGCCAGCGCGCCAGGAAGCTCGAAAAATACGGGCCGACCGCCGCGACCGTCGTCTGCTGCAGCATGATCTCAGAGAGCCAGACCCGATAGGGATCCGGCGTCTCGCCTGGCCGCGCGCGCCAGGGCAGCACGCGGCGATGCCGGTCGTACCAGGCCAGCAGGCGCGCCGGCATTCGCCCGGCGGTGTTGTCGATCGATCCGTCCATGCAAACGACTAAAGCACAGCGCCGCCGGCTGCGCTAAGCTTCTCGCATGACGCAGGACGACAAGAACGCGCCGCGCCGCAATGCGCCCACCCGACTCTCGGCCGAGTTGCCGGGGCTGACACGCACCGCCTTTCGCAACACTTTGGGCGGCCGCGGCTTTGCCGAGGCCGGCCTCATCACCGAATGGGCCGCCGTCGTCGGCGAGGACATCGCGCGGATGAGCCGGCCGCTGCAGCTCGCCTTCCCGCGCGGCGAGCGCAAGGGCGGCGTGCTGACCATCGCCTGCGGCGGTGCCGCCGCCGTCGAGCTGCAGCACCTGAAGCCGCAGATCCTCGATCGGGTGAACACGCATTTCGGCTACGGCGCCGTCCGCGAGATCCGCTTCAAGCAGGGCGAAGCGCCGCGGCGCGCGCAGCGCCGCCCCGAGTCGCGCAAGCTGACCGCAACCGAGACCGCCGATGTCGCGGCCTCGGTCTCCACCATGCCCGAAGGCGCGGTGAAGGACAGCCTGATGCGCCTCGGCCTTGCGGTGCGGCGCAATTCACCCCGGCGGTAGCCGAATCCCGGCCGGATTCCGCCGGTTTCCCGACCACCGCGTCATCACGCAAATTTCATCCACAGGAGATCGCGAATCCGCCCTGGCCGCGCGGCTGGGTGCGCTTGCGCTTGCCCCTGAATCCTGCCAAAACCGCCGCCAGACATGGGCCGGAAAGCCCGCCTGCGCGACTCGGATCAGGTTGCGGCTTTCACCCAGAACGATGGAGACATGATGCGCAATCTGCTGATCGCGGGGGTAGTGGTTATCGTCGCCGGCGTTGCCGGTTTCCTCGCCTGGCAGCATTTCCAGACGGCGCCGAGCGTCACCGAGCCGGCCTCGGCTGCCAGCGTGGACACGTCGAAGCCGATCGACAGCCCGCTGGCCAAGGCGCAGCCGGACGACATCATCGTCGGCGACGCCAACGCCCCGATCACGATGATCGAGTATTCCTCGCTCTCCTGCCCGCATTGCGCCCGGTTCGCCACCGACGTGATGCCGCAGATCAAGAAGGACTTCGTCGATACCGGCAAGGTGAAGTTCATCCCGCGCGACTTCCCGCTGAACAAGCCGGCGCTGCAGGCCGCTCTGTTCGCCCACTGCCAGTCGCCGATGCTGTTCTACGGGATTTCCGAATCGCTGTTCAAAACCCAGGACCAGTGGCTGACCGACAACGCGGTCGACGCGCTCGCCCAGATCGCGGCGACCGCCGGCATGGACCGCGCGAAGTTCGACGCCTGCCTCGCCAACAAGGATGAAGAGGCGAAGATCGTCGCGACCAGCAAGGCCGGTCAGGATGCCTTCGGCATCAACGCGACGCCGACCTTCATCATCAACGGCATCAAGCTCGAGGGCGAGCAGACCTATGACGACCTGAAGGCTCTGTTCGCCAAGCTCGGCGCATCGGGTTCCTAACTTGGTCCATTTCGTCCGGCTTCGCCTCCACGGCTTCAAGTCCTTCGTCGAATCCACCGAGCTCGCGATCCAGCCGGGGATGACCGGCATCGTCGGCCCGAACGGCTGCGGCAAGTCGAACCTGGTCGAGGCTCTGCGCTGGGTGATGGGCGAGACCTCCGCCAAGCGCATGCGCGGCGGCGAGATGGACGACGTGATCTTCGGCGGTACCGGCACGCGGCCCGCGCGCAACGTCGCGGAGGTGGCCCTGCTGCTGGACAATGCCGACCGCAAGGTGCCGGCGCAGTTCAACGACGCCACCGAGATCGAGATCTCGCGCCGCATCGACCGCGGCATGGGCTCGACCTATCGGATCAACGGCTCGGAATCCCGCGCCCGCGACGTCCAGATCCTGTTCGCCGACGTCTCGACCGGCGCGCATTCGACCGCGCTCGTCAGCCAAGGCCGCATCGGCGCCATCATCAATGCCAAGCCGATCGATCGCCGCGCGCTGCTCGAAGAAGCGGCCGGCATCACCGGCCTGCATTCGCGGCGCCATGAGGCCGAGCTGCGCCTGAAGGCGGCCGAGGCCAATCTCTCGCGCCTCGACGACGTGATCGTCACCCTGGAAAGCCAGCTCGCCGCGCTGAAGAAGCAGGCCCGCCAGGCCAACCGCTATCGCAACCTCCAGGACCATATCCGCCGCGCCGAGGCGACGCTGGCGCATCTGCACTGGGTCGAGGCCACCGCCCGCAAGGAGCATGCCGACGCCACGCTGCAATCGGCGGAAGGGTCGGTCGTCGAGCTGACCCAGACCGCCGCCGCCGCCGCGACCCAGCAGGCCGAGGCCGCCGCGGCCCTGCCGCCGCTGCGCCAGCACGAGGCCGAAGCCGCTGCCGAGCTGCAGCACCTCACCATCTCGCATGCCAATCTCGGCCGCGAGGAGGAGCGCATCGCCGCCGAGCTCGCCGGCCGCCAGCAGCAGCTCCAGGACAACGCCACCGATACCGAGCGCGCGACGCAGCTTGCGACCGATGCGACCGATGCGGCGACGCGTCTCACCGCCGAAGCCGCCGAGATCGACGAGATCGCGGGCCATGAAGCCGCGATCGCCGAGGAAGCGGCCCGCGCCGTCATCACCGCCAATGCCGATCTCGAGGAATGCGAGACCGAGCTTTCCGGCCTCACCCAGTCGGTGGCCGAAGGCGAGGCGCGCCTGGCCGCCGTCGGCCGCCGCATCGCCGAGCTGACCGCACGACTGGAGCAGTTGATCGCGCGACGCGGCGAGGCCGAGGTCGAGCTCGCGCGTCTGCGCGAAGAGATCGCCAACGACGCGGAGATCCAGTCCGCTCGCGCCGCGCTGACCGCGGCCGAGAGCCAGCTCGAAGCCGATCAGGCAACGCTGACCGCGGTCGAAGCCGCGCGCCAGACCGCGACCGCCAAGGAAGCCGCGGCCCGCGACGCTCACCAAACCCTCGCCGCCAGGCGCGCGAAGCTGCAGGCCGAAGCCGATGCCTTGGCCTCGCTCTTTGCCGGCAGCGACACCGATATGTGGCCGCCGCTGGTCGATGCGCTCTCGGTGGCGCCGGGCTACGAGCAGGCGCTCGGCGTCGCCCTCGGCGAAGACCTGCAGGCCTCGACCGATATCGGCGCGCCGATGCATTGGCGCTCGCTCGATGCCGATCCCGCGGCGCCGACCCTGCCCGGCGGCATTCCGAGCCTCGCCGATTTCGTCACCGGTTCGTCGGCGCTGATCCGGCGCCTGGCGCAGATCGGCGTCGTGCCTGACGCCGAGACCGGCCGCAGCCTTGCCGGCGCGCTGCTTCAGGGCCAGCGCCTGGTCACCCGCGACGGCGCCATGTGGCGCTGGGACGGCTACACCGTCACCAGCGAAGCCGTGCCGCCCGCCGCGATGCGGCTGCAGCAGCGCAATCGCCTGAAGGAACTCGAAGCCGAGATCGCCGCCGGCCTCGCCGAGTTCCAGACGGTCGAGAGCGATCTCAACTGGGCCAAGGAAGAATCCGCGGCCCTGAACGAGCGCGAGCAGGCCGCGCGCCAAGCTTTGCAGAATGCCTATGCCGCGGCACGCCAGGCGCGCGAAGCCGCCGCCGGCGCCGAGCAGCGTGCGCAAGAGAAGAGCAGCCGCATCGGCGCGCTCGACCAGACCGTCGCCACGCTTGCCGCCGATCTCGACGAGACCCGCGATCAGGCCGAATCGAGCGAAGCCGAGCGCGCCGCCCTGCCCGACCTGCAGGCCGCCCGCGACCGCGTCGCCGAGCTGCGCCCGATGCTGGCCGAGCGCCGCGCCAGGCTGATCGAATGCCGTTCGACCAGCGACCGCCTGCAGCGCGAAGCCGAGCAGCGTGCCCGCCGCCGCGCCGCCGTCGAGCAGGAGCTCGGCTCCTGGCGCGACCGCGCGGCGCAGGCCGAGCGCCACATCGCCGACCTCGCCGAGCGCCGCCAGGCGATCGAAGCCGAGATCGCGCGCCTGGAGACCGAGCCCGCGCGGATCGCCGGCGAGCGCGCGCGTCTCTTCGAGCTGATCGGCGCCGCCGAGGATAAGCGCCGCCAGGCCGCCGATGCCTTGGCCGAAGCCGAGACCGCGCTCAACGTCGCCGACCGCAGCCTGAAGGCCGAGGAGCATCGCCTCGCCGAGGCCCGCGAGAATCGCGTCCGCGCCGAAGCCATGGTCGCCCAGGCGACCGAGGCCGCCGAGACCCTGGCGGCGCATATCCGCGAGAAGCTGGAATGCACGCCGGATCAGGTGCTGGGCCTGGCCGAGCTCGATCCGAGCGAGGGCCTGCCCGACCAGCAATCGACCGATGCGAAGCTGCAGCGCCTGCTGCGCGAGCGCGAGAATATGGGCCCGGTCAACCTGCGCGCCGAAGCCGAAGCCGCCGAGCTCGATCAGCAGCTCGCCGGCATGCAGACCGAGCGCTCCGATCTGATCAACGCGATCTCCCGGCTGCGCCAGGGCATCAACAGCCTGAACCGCGAAGGCCGCGAGCGCCTGCTCGCCGCCTTCGAGCTGGTCAACGGCCATTTCGAGAAGCTGTTCACCCGCCTGTTCGGCGGCGGCCGGGCGCATCTGACGCTGACCGAATCGGAGGATCCTCTGGAAGCCGGCCTCGAGATCCTGGCCAGCCCGCCGGGCAAGAAGCTGCAGATCATGTCGCTGCTCTCGGGCGGCGAGCAGGCGCTGACCGCTTTGGCCCTGCTCTTCGCGGTCTTCCTGGTCAATCCGGCGCCGATCTGCGTGCTGGACGAGGTCGACGCGCCGCTGGACGACGCCAATGTGGAGCGCTTCTGCGACCTGGTGGACGAGCTGGCGCGCGAGACCGGCACGCGCTTCCTGGTGATCACCCACCACCGCCTCACCATGGCCCGGATGGACCGCCTGTTCGGCGTCACCATGGCCGAGCGCGGGGTTTCGCAACTGGTCTCCGTGGACCTGCAGGAAGCCGCCCGTCTCAGGGCCGCCTCCTAGCCTCGTTTTCGAGGCTTTTTCCCAGGCGCATCAGCGCGTTAGCCCAGGCCCGCCCAGGGGCGAATCAAACTTGACGCGCTAGTGTGCTTTACCTATGTTGCGCGCGCTCGCGGCGGGGGCGTCTCACGCGACAAGTGGGTTCGTTAGCGACTGGGTCAGTGGCTCGGGGGAAGCAACCGAGGAACAAGGGATGACCGAGAACGACCCGGCCGACCTGGACAAGCTCGACGCGCAGCTCAAGGCCGCGCGAGAGCGAAATCCGGAGCCGGTATCGCGCTCGGGGCCGTCGGAAGACAAAGCCGGCATGGCCATGGGACTGCGGCTCAGCGCGGAATTGCTGGCCGGCGTCCTGGTGGGGTTGGGTATCGGCTGGGCCCTGGATCACTGGCTCGGCACCGGACCATGGCTCCTCTTGGTGTTTCTCCTGCTTGGCACGGCCGCGGGGATCCTCAACGTGATCCGCGCCGGGAACAAGCCGGACGCAAAATGAGATTTGAGGCCGCCCCGCGGCGTTTGGTTCTGGGGCGGAAGGAAACGGGATAACGGACGTGGCAGAATCTCCACTCGAGCAATTCGCGGTCAAGAGGATCATCCCGCTGCATATCGGCGGGCTCGACGTGTCCTTCACCAATGCGTCGCTGTTCATGGTGATCGCCGTCGTGCTGATCACCGTCTTCATGGTCGCCGCCATGCGGCCGAAGGCGATCATCCCCGGCCGGTTCCAAGGCGCCGCGGAGATGTTCTACGAGTTCATCGACAACATGCTGGTGGAGAACATCGGCACCGAGGGGCGGCGCTACTTCCCCTTCGTGTTCTCGATCTTCATGTTCGTGTTCTTCTGCAACCTGCTCGGCCTGCTGCCGATCGGCTGGGCGACAAGCGGCTTCACCGTCACCAGCCAGATCGTCGTCACCTTCGCGCTGGCGCTCCTCGTCTTCGTCATCGTGACGATCATCGGCTTCATGCGCCACGGCCTGCACTTCCTGCGCTTCTTCGTCCCGTCGGGCGTGCCCTGGCCGATCCTGCCGGTACTGGTGCCGATCGAGGTGATGTCCTACTGCATCCGCCCGGTCACCCTGTCGGTCCGACTGTTCGCCAACATGGTCGCCGGCCACGTGATGCTGGCGCTGTTCGGCGGCTTCGTGATCGGCCTCAGCGCCTTCTACGTGATCCCGGCCGTCTTCCCGTTCGCCGCGATCATCGCGGTGCTGGCGCTGGAGCTGCTGATCGCCGCGCTGCAGGCCTATGTGTTCGCCATGCTGACCTGCATCTATCTCAACGATGCAGTGAACATGCATTGATTTCCACCTAAACGACGAAACCTGAAAGGACTGATCATGGACGTAGCTGGTGCAAAACTCATCGGTGCGGGCATCGCCGCCGTCGCCCTGGGTGGCGCAGGCATTGGCCTCGGCATCTTCTTCGGCCACTACATGGATGCCGCCATGCGGAATCCCGAGGCCCAGAACAAGGTGAAGATCAACCCGTGGGTCGCCTTCGCTCTGATCGAAGCGCTCGGTCTGATGGGCTTCGTGCTCTCGTTCATCTTGATCGGCCAGGGCTGAGCCGAACGGAACCGGACGGCCGGTTGCCGATCGTGGCGGCCGGCCGCATAGAGAAAAGGTTTCGACCGCAATGCCTCAGTTTGACGTCGCCTATTTCGCCCCACAGCTCGTCTGGCTGGCGATCACCTTCGTCGTCCTGCTGCTCCTGATGTGGCGGCTTGCCCTCCCCCGGGTGGGCGAGGTCGTTTCCATGCGCGAGGAGCGGGTCCAGGGCAACCTGAAGAAGGCCGAGCAGCTCAAGGCCGAGGCCGAAGGCACGCTCGCCGACTACAACAAGGCCCTCGCCGAAGCGCGCGCGGCCGCCCAGGCGGAGCAGAATCGCGCCGCCCAGGTGATCGCCGCCGAAACCGCCAAGCGCGAGGAAACCTTCGGCAAGCGGCTCGCCGACCAGAGCGATGCGGCCGAGAAGCGGATCGCCGGCGCCAAGGCGCAGGCGCTGTCCAGTGTCCGCACCATCTCGGCGGACCTCGCCCAGTCGATCACCCAGAAGCTGGTCGGGGCCCAGGTCGGCGCCGATGCGGCGGCGGGCGCCGTCGATGCGGCGATGAAGGAGCGCGCCTGATGGAAGCCGAACATACCAGCCTCCTGGCCACACCCCACCTCTGGGTGAATATCGCCCTGCTGGTCTTCATCGTCGTGGCCGGTCCGAAGCTGTGGAAGGCGCTGGCCTCCACGCTCGACCAGCGCTCGCTGCGGATCAAGAACTCGCTCGACGAGGCGCAGAAGCTCCGCGACGAGGCCCAGGCGCTGCTGAACGAATATCAGCGCCGCCAGAAGGAAGCCGCCAAGGAAGCCGAAGGCATCATCGCCGCCGCCAAGGAGTTGGCCACGCACCACACCCAGGAAGCGATGGCGGCGCTCGAAGCCTCCATGGCCCGCCGCGAGAAGCTGGCGTTGGAGAAGATCGCCCAGGCCGAAGCGCATGCCGCCGCCGAAGTCCGCCGCGAGGCGGTCGAGGTGGCCACCGCCGCGACCCGCAAGCTGCTGGCCCAGACCCTGACCGACGAGCGCTCGACCGCCCTGGTCGACCAGTCGATCAAGGAACTGGATCGCAAGCTGCACTGAGCCCTCTGCGGAAGCCGAATACACGAACGGCCCCGGTCATTCCGGGGCCGTTTTCGTATGGGGCAGCTTGCGAAAGAGCGTGCCGCCAAGCCTTTTTCGGACGCGTCGGAGAACGATCGATCCATGAGATCGGACCCGTTTCGTTCTCAGCAGTCAATCCTCTCTCGCTCGGCCTCCGATCAGGCGGCGATGTTGCGCAGCCGCAGGCCGAAGACCAGCAGCGCCACGCCGAAGATCAGGGCATAGAGGCCGAGCCACCAAGTCAGGACCACGGCGCCGATGATCGGCGCCAAAGCCAGCACGATCCCGAACACCACGGAGATCAGGCCGCCGCCGATCAGCCAGGCCTTGCCGTCGCGCTTGTGGTTCATCGCCGCGCCGATCATCAGCCCACCGGTGACGATCGCCCAGCCGGCGAAGAGCAGCATGAAGACCACCAGGCTGATGCCGGGCTCGGCGATCATGACGATGCCGATCAGCAGATTGAGCAGGCTTTCGACCAGCAGCAGGCCCCAGCGCTCGTCCCGGCGCCCTGCCATGAGGGCGGAAACCAAGCCGAAAACGCCGTCGACGATCAGATAGATCCCGAGCAGCAGCAGGAGCGAGAGCACCGTGGCGCCCGGGGCGAACAGCGCGAACAGGCCGAACACGATGCCGGCCACGCCGCGCAGCACCATCAGCCACCAGATGCCGGCAAAGAGGCGCGCCATGGGGTCGCGGCGCTCGACCGTTCGGTCCCTCCGTCCGTCCCCCGAAGCTCCGTGTATGTCGCTGGTCATGTCTCCTCCGCGGAGGCGGCGCACGACCGCCCTGACTACCGAACGCGGATCGGCCGTTCCCGTTCCGATTCAGGCGGGGCTGGCCTGCGGCGCGGCGTTCGGCGCGGATTCCGCGGCCGCGCGGCGCTTCGGATGCACATAGAGCTCCGAACGCTCCTTGCTGAGCGGCGCGGCGGGCGCCGGCGGGCGGATCTCGTACTTCACCGGCTGTTGGTGATCGGCGAACTGCCGATCGGCGTTGTAGACCTTGTTGAACTTCCAGATCGCCTGGATGAAGTTGAACTGGCCCTGCATGGCGAGGCGGCCCATCAGCCCCGCGGCCTTGCGCATCACGGCGACGCCGAGATGCTTCTGCGTGATGACGCGCTGGGTCTCGACCAGCTCCGAGTAGAACTTGTGCAGCGGCAGCGTCGTCGGCAGCACCGCATGCTGGATGTCGAACAGCCGGTAATCCTGGGTCGTGAGCTTGCGTGACTCCGTGAGCCAGAGCTCGGTGCCCGGATAGGGCGTCGCGACGGTCAGATGCACGATGTCGGGGATGCTGGTCGCCCATTCCCGCACGATCGCGAAGCGCTCCTCGTCCCAGCTCGGATCGGCGATCAGGTTGATCGCGACGCTGACGCCGATCTCGCGCGCGATCGCCAGCGCCTCGGTGTTGGTGCCCATGGAGACCCGCTTGCGGTGCAGCTTCAGCCCCTCCGCATCGATCGCCTCCAATCCGAGGAACAGGTATTTGAGGCCGAGCTTGCGCCAATAGGCGAAGACCTCGCGGTTCTTCAGCAGCACGTCGGCGCGGGTCTCGAGGTAGTAGCGCTTCTGGATGCCGCGGCGCTCGATCTCCTTGCCGATGGCGAAACCGTGCTCCGGGTGGATGAAGGCCACGTCATCGACGATGAAGACGTTGGGCTCCTGGATCGAGGCCAATTCCTCGGCGCATCTCTCCGGCGAGCCGCTGCGATAGGAGCGGCCGTAGAAGGTCCAGGCGCTGCAGAAGGCGCAGTCCCAGGGACAGCCGCGGGTGAACTCGATGGAGGCGCATGGATCGAGCTCGCCGATGAAATACTTGCGCCGCCGCTTGAGCAGGTCGCGCGCCGGCGGATACATGTCGAGCTTCTCCAGCAGGACCGGCGCCGGCCCCTTCCCTTCCGCCGTCACCGCGCCGGGCACGCTCAGCGCGCCGTCGGGCAGCGCGTTCAGCAGCGCCGGGCAGGAGAGCTCGCCTTCGCCCCGGAGCACGCAGTCGATGGCGCCATTGCCATGCGCCAGCAATTCCTCGGCGATGAACGAGCCGCTATGGCCGCCGATGAAGACGTAGCAACCGCCGAGCTTCTGCTTGATCGCCTTGGCGAGGTCGATCACCTCGGGCACGTTGGCGAGATAGTTGAGCGAGAAGCCGACCGCCTCGGGCTTGAACCGCGCCAGCTCTTGGAAGAGCTCGGCATGGGAGAAGGTCTGCAGATCGAGGATGCGGACATCGTGCCCGGCCATCCGAACGGCCTGCGCCACGCGCTCCATGCCGAGCGGCTCCAGGCGCAGGTAGATCTCGCTGTACATCAGCGGGCTGGGATGGACCAAGAGTACGCGCATTCCGAACTCCTTGTTGGTGGACCGAACCCGTCCCCGATTAAGCCGCTCGCTTCCGAAACGCTCCCTGCAATCAACTCCAGATCCGGCGGGTCCCGTTCTCCACCTCACTCAACAGCGCCACGACCAGGGCGCTGAAGGCCAGGGCGAACAGGACGGCGCTGGCTGCATGGCCAGCTTCCCATTGATCCCGGTAATTCGTCCAGTCGCTTGGCAGAGTTTCGGGCGTCCAGGCCTTGAGCGCGGCGTTCACCGGGTCGACATAGGCGAACCAGATCACCAGCGCGGCGCTGCCGCAGAGCGCCGCCGCCAGGGTCAGCACCCGGGACAGCTTCCAGCCATGAAGCTGCCACAATACGACCCAGGTCGTCGCAATCGCCGTCACCTCGATCACCGCGCCGATCACGCCGAAGGCGATGTAGACGTGATGCTGGACCATCAGCCAGTCGGCGCCGTCCAGGCTGCGCTTACCGGGATATTCCAGCGCATGGCAGAAAGCCATGCCGAGCGTGAGCGCCACCAGCAGCAGGTTCAGAAATCGGATCGTCTTCAGAAGCATGCTCAGTCCCCATGGTCGACCGACTCCGCCATGGAGGATCCGGGCCGATCGAAGTGGTGAGGCGGCAGGCTCAGGTGAGACCCGGCTCCGCCGCGCCGACCCTCGTAACGGCCCAGCGCGCGGATCGGTTCCGCTTCACAAGCCCCCGGTAAGCCTCCCCCGCCTTCGGGGGAGGTCGGTGGGGGAGCAGCAGACTCGCTACGACGGACAGACGCGACTTCAGTCCGCGAAGTCGATCTGCGCCACCGGCTTGAACGTGGCGAAGCGGTCCTTCAGCAGCCCGCCGTGATAGGCGATGAGCTGCTCGGCCGTCATGGCCTGGTTGTCGAGGGTGGTATGCGCATCCTCGGCGAGCGTGACGTTATAGCCGAGGCCATGGGCGATGCGGCAGGCGGTGTCGATGCAGAAGTCGGTCTGCATGCCGGCGACCACGAGGTTGTCGACGCCGAGCTTCTTCAGCTCCCGGTCGAGCTCGGTGTCGCGGAACGAGCTGCAGTGGTACTTCACGATCTTCTTCTCGCCCGGCTTCGGCGCGACTTCGGGGCGGATCGCGAAGCCTTCATGGCCTTCGTGCAGAACGTCCTCCGGCCCGCCGTCGTGCTGGATATGGATGACCGGAACGCCCTTGGCGCGCGCCTTCTCGAGCAGCGCCGCGGCATTCTTCAGGAAGGCCTTGTCGTTGTGCGGCGGCTTCGGCTCCATCCACATGCCCTGCTGGATGTCGATCATCAGCAATGCGGTCGTCATCGGCGCCTCCATTTTGGATCGGGTTCCAGCCATAGCCTCGGATCGCTCCGGCATCAACCGTGCAGCGCAACCTTCCGGTACTAAGCGGCGTCGCCCTTTTCGGCGGCGTCAAATCTCTCCCGCGCGGCGCGGATCGCGTCGTGGCTGTCTTCGGCCCAGGTGACGAGCTGCACCAAGGGCTCCAGCATCGATTGGCCGAGCGGCGTCAGGCGGTATTCGACGCTGGGCGGCTTGGTCGGGAACACCGCGCGGGAGATCATGCCGTCGCGCTCCAGCATGCGCAGCGACTGGGTCAGCATCCGCTTCGAGATGTCGGGGATCGCGCGGCTCAGGGCGCCGAACCGCATCGGCCCGGTGGCGAGCGCGCACACGATCAAGGTGGTCCATTTGTCGCCGACCTTGTCGAGCACATCGCGGACCGGACAAAGGCCGAGATCGAAGGCCGCGGCCTGCCACATGCGGAAGCGCTGGGCGAGCATGCTGCCGGCATCGGCATGATTCCGGCCGGGGCGGTTACCGGGACGTAACCTGGTGCTCAAAACCTGCCTCCTTTTGCTCGGCGTGGCGGTCTCTATTTTAGACCAGCACCCCATCCGAGACCAAGGAGCTCTTATGTCCCAATCCGCGCCCAAAATCCTCGTCACCGCCGCCGGCGGCCAGCTCGGCCGCCTGGTCCTGGCCGAGCTGCTGAAATCGGTCCCGGCGGACCGGATTGTCGCCGGCGCCCGCAATCCCGACGCCTTGAAGGACTTCGCCGCCAAGGGCGTCACCGTGCGCGCGGCGGACTACACCAAGCCGGCAAGCCTCGACGCGGCTTTGGCCGGGATCGACCGGTTCTTGCTGATCTCCTCGAATTCCGTCGGCGCCCGTTCGGCCGAGCATCGGAACGCGATCGACGCCGCCAAGCGCGCCGGAGTCTCGTTTATCGTTTACACCAGCATCCTGCATGCCGACACGACGCCGATCGCGCTCGCCGACGAGCACAAGATCACCGAGGCGGCGCTGAAGAAATCCGGCGTGCCGCACGCCCTGTTGCGCAACGGCTGGTACACCGAGAACTATACCGGCGCGATCCAGGCGATCCTGGCGCATAACGCGGTCGTCGGCAGCGCCGGCAGCGGCCGCGTCTCCGGCGCGGCGCGGGCCGACTACGCCGCAGCCGCGGCTGTGGTGCTCGCCGCATCCACGAACCAGGCGGGCAAGGTCTATGAGCTCGCCGGCGACGAGGCCTTCACCATGGCCGAGCTCGCCGCGGAGATCGCGCGGCAGTCGGGCAAGCCGATCGTCTACAACGACCTGCCGGAAGCGGCTTATGCCGAGATCCTGGTGGGGGCCGGCCTGCCGGAGGGGTTTGCCAAAGTCCTGGCGCAAAGCAGCGCCGTGACTGCGCAGGGCGCGCTCTTCGACGACAGCCACACACTGAGCAAGCTGATCGGCCGCAGAACCACGCCGCTGAAGGACACGGTGGCGGCGGCGCTGAAGGGATAGTCAAAATAGGCCGTCATGGCCGGACCCCGTCCGCGAACGCGGACATTCGCTTCGGGGACCCGGCAATCTCATTGCAGTTGGAACGAGATGCCCGGGTCAAGTCCGGGCATGACGATCTTGATCTACTCCGCTGCCTTCTTCGGCTCTTCAGGTTTCCAGCGCAATTGCGGATGACGCGCCGCCAGCGTCTCATCCAGGCGGCGGCGCGGCGTGTGCCAGGGGCAGCCCTGGAAATACGCGACATCGCCGGCCTTGGCGCGCTGGGCGAGGCCCTTGACGCTCTCGATGTAGCGGTCGAGGCCGTCGCGGCTTTCGGTCTCGGTCGGCTCCATCAGCAGCGCGCCGTGCACCACCAGCGGGAAGTACATGGTCATCGG
>DASZYM010000386.1:0-2487 GCA_035545355.1 Dongiaceae bacterium | reverse complement strand
CGGCCGAGCACGCTGGCCTGCGGCGTCCCGGCGAAAGGCTTCAGGGTCTTGAGCGCGATGTCGAGCGTCGGATGTGCCGAGCCGCCGACCGCGCAGCCGAGCCAGTTCAGGAACGAACGCGTGGCCTCGCGCCGCACCTCGGCCGGGACATGGTCCGGCCGGGAACCCACGAGATAGCGGGCGAGAATACGCGTCACTTCAGTCATGAATGTCCTCTGTCCTTACTCTGGTCCTAAGCCATGTACGTGCCGCCATTGGCGTGGATCGTCTGCCCGGTGATGTAGCGGGCCTGCGGCCCGACCAGGTACCGCACCAAGGCGGCGATCTCCTCCGGCTTGCCGCGCCGGCCGATCAACGGCACGTGCTGCGCGAAATGCGCAGGCAGTGCGGCAGAGCTCCCGCCGCGCTTGGTCTCGATCATTCCGGGCACCACGCAGTTGACCGTGATGTGGTCCGGGGCGAGATCGTGAGCCAGCGCACGGGTCAGGCCGGCGAGACCGGCTTTCGCCGTCACCACATGGGCGCGGTTCACCGAGCCGGTATGCGCCGTCATCCCGCCGATATTGACGATGCTGCCGGCATCCGACTGCCTCAACGCCGGCAGCGCCGCCTTCGCCATCAGGAAGGCGCCGTCCAGGATGATGCTGTTGACTTCGCGCCATTCGGCGAAGGTCATGTCGGCGAACGGCACTTCGCGCCGCACCGCCGCGTTATTGACCAGGCAGTCCAGCCGGCCGAACGCCTTCAGCGCCGCCTCGACCAGGGCGGCGGCTTCCTTCTCCTGCGTGACATCGGCGAGTTGGAGGACGGCGCGGCCGCCTGCCACTTTGATCGCGTCGACCGTCGCCTGCGCCTCGTCGGCGGATTTCTGCGCGTTGACCACGACCGCGGCGCCGGCGCGCGCGAGGTCGCAGGCGATGGCGCGGCCGATATTGCGGGCGCTGCCGGTGACGATCGCGACCTTGCCCCGGAGCTCGCTCACCGGCGGAACTCCGCCAGCGCCTTCAGGTCGCCGGCCTGGAACAGGCTGCGCGTGAGGTCGAGGAATTTCCCGGCCTGCTTCTCGTCCCAGCCGCCGAAGCAGGCATTGTCCAGGAACTTGCTTTCGAGCTCGGCGATCGGCAGCGGATCATGGGCGCCGCCGCGCATATGCGGCTGGCGGAGCTCCTTGACCGATCCGTCGTTCAAAGTCGCCTTCAGATGGCCGGTGAAGTTCTTCGGATATTCGTCATTGGGGTCGATCTCGTAGCGGATCTTGCGCGCGAGCGCCGCGACCTTGGGATCGGCGATGCGTCCTTCGGTGAATTGGTTCAAGCCGGCGCGGCCATCGAAGAAGCCGAGCGCCATGCAATAAGGCGTCGAGAACTTCGCCGCATAGGGCGTCTGCGGCGCATGCTTCACCGCCAGCGGCTCCCAGAGACGATGCACGGTGCCTTCGCCGACAAAGCAAAGGATGTCCTTGATCTGCTCGGCTTTGACGCCACTCTGCGCGAGGCGCACGGCGCAATCGACGAAGGGCTGGGTCATGGTTCCGCAGGCATGCGGCTTGAAGGCGATCTGCTCGATCACCCAGCTCTTGCCGAAGCCGTCGAGCAGCGGCTGGAAGTCCGGCTTGCGCGAGGGAGCGAAGGCCTTGAAGAAGCCGTGCGTGCCTTCGAAGACCGTGCGCGGTCCGAGGAAGCCGCCGCGCGCCATCAGGGCGGCGCGAATTCCGGCCTGCGCCGCGTTGCCCGCATGCATGCGCTTGGTCCAGGTGCCTTCGGCCAGATATTCGATGATGCCCGAGGCCATGCTCCCGGCAATGCCCAGGGCCGAGACGATCTGTTCGGGCGAGAGCCCAAGGCTCGCGGCGACTCCGCCCGCCGCGGCGACCGCGCCGAGTACGGCGGTCGGGTGGAAGCCGGCGCCGTGGATTGCCTTCGGCGCGACCAGAGCGAGGCGGCACATCAGCTCGGTGCCGACGGCGATGCCAAGCAGGACGCGCTCGCCGCCGAGCTTCTCCCGTTCGCAGGCGGCGAGGATTGCCGGGACGATCACGGCGCCGGAATGCACCGGGCCGCCCTCGAACGTGTCGTCGTAATCCTCGCCATGGGCGGCAGTGCCGTTGATGAAGGCGGCGCCAAATGCGTCGAAGCTGCCGGCATGGCCGAAGGCGGTCGCATGAGCACCGGGATCGGTCGCTGCGAGCGTGGCGACGATATAGGTCTCGTTCCGTGCGGCAATCGCGAGGCCGACCACGTCGAGCAGCAGGCGCCGCGCCATCTCGACCGTGGCCGGCGGCAGGTCGCCGGGCTGCAGGCGGTGGATGGTGGCGGCGAGCTGTTCCGCGATGGAGACTGAGCGTTCGGGTTTGTTCATGATGCAGCCTTGGCAAACTTGCGGCTCTTGCGGGCCGCCGTCAGGTGATGAATCCAGGAACCGAGGATGAAGACCACGGCGACACTGAGCAGGCCAAGCGAAATCGGATCCTGGAGGAAGGCCATGTAG
>DASZYM010000385.1:0-4016 GCA_035545355.1 Dongiaceae bacterium | reverse complement strand
CAAGACCGGGCGTATACTCCGCGCTTTCCAACAACCGACCGAGGTCTTTCCATGTCGCAAGCTGCCGCCAAGGCGCCGACTGCGGCTCCGCTGCCGATCAAAGACAAGAGCCTGTTCCGGCAGCAATGCTTCATCGACGGCCAATGGGTCGATGCCGATTCCGGGAAGACGATCGACGTCACCAACCCGGCGACCGGCGAGATCCTCGGCACCATCCCGAACATGGGCGGCGCGGAGACCAGGCGCGCGATCGAGGCGGCCGAGAAGGCCTGGGCGGCCTGGCGGACCAAGACCGCCAAGGAGCGCGCGGTCGTCCTGCGCAAGCTCTTCAACCTGATGATGGAGAACCAGGACGACCTGGCGATCCTGATGACCGCGGAGCAGGGCAAGCCGCTGGCCGAGAGCAAGGGCGAGGTCGCCTATTCCGCCTCCTTCATCGAGTGGTTCGCGGAAGAGGGCAAGCGCACCTATGGCGATACCATCCCGACCTTCGCTTCCGACAAGCGGATCGTCGTGCAGAAGGAGCCGGTCGGCGTGGTCGCGGCGATCACCCCCTGGAACTTCCCGAGCGCGATGATCACCCGCAAGGCCGGCCCGGCTCTGGCCGCGGGCTGCCCGATCGTGATCAAGCCGGCGACCCAGACTCCGTTCTCGGCGCTGGCACTGGCGGAGCTGGCGCAGCGCGCCGGCGTGCCGGCCGGCATCTTCAATGTGGTGACCGGCTCGGCCCGCGAGATCGGCGGCGAGATGACCTCCAACCCGATCGTGCGCAAGCTGACCTTCACCGGCTCGACCGAAGTCGGCAAGGTGCTGCTGGCGCAATGCGCCCAGACCATCAAGAAGACCTCGATGGAGCTCGGCGGCAACGCCCCCTTCATCGTGTTCGACGATGCCGATCTCGACGCGGCGGTGCAGGGCGCCATCGCCTCCAAGTACCGCAATACCGGCCAGACCTGCGTCTGCGCCAACCGCCTGCTGGTGCAGGACGGCGTCTATGACGCCTTCGCCGCCAAGCTCGCCGCGGCCGTGGCGAAGCTCAAGGTCGGCGACGGGCTGAAGGGCGAGACCCAGCAGGGCCCGCTGATCGACGAGAAGGCGGTCCTGAAGGTCGAGGAGCATATCGCCGACGCGGTGAAGAAGGGCGCCCGCATCATCGCCGGCGGCAAGCGCCACCAGCTCGGCGGCACCTTCTTCGAGCCGACCATCCTCGCCGACGTCACGCCGGCGATGGCGGTCGCCAGGGAGGAGACCTTCGGCCCGGTCGCGCCGCTCTTCCGCTTCAAGACCGACGACGAAGCGATCAAGATGTCGAACGATACCGAGTTCGGCCTCGCGGCCTATTTCTACAGCCGCGATATCGGCCGCATCTGGCGCGTCGCCGAAGGCATCGAATACGGCATCGTCGGCATCAATACCGGCCTGATCTCCACCGAAGTGGCGCCGTTCGGCGGCGTCAAGGAATCCGGCCTCGGCCGCGAGGGCTCGAAATACGGCATCGAGGATTACCTCTCGATCAAATACATGTGCCTCGGCGGCATCTGACCCTCGGGCGACGGCGATCGCCGGATCGAGTCCGGCGATCGCGCTGAACCGGAACGTCATGCCCGGCCTCGCGCCGGGCAGTTTTTTCCCAGCGAGTCTCGCCATTGAGACGGATGCCCAAGCGCGCGAATCGCGGCTAAGATCGCGCAATGCTTCGGGTCGAACACGTCATTTTCGACTATCCCGGTCGCCGCGCGCTGGATGATGTCAGCTTTGAGATCGCGCCCGGCACGATCACGGCCTTGGTCGGTCCGAACGGCGCCGGCAAGTCGACCCTGATGCGCGTCTGCTCCGCGCTGGAGCGCCCGTTCGCCGGCCGCGTCCAGCTTCAGGGGCTCGACGTTCACGAGAATCCCCGCGAAGCACACCGCCGGATGGGTTACCTGCCGGACTTCTTCGGCCTCTACGACGACATGACCGTGCGGCAATGCCTGGAATACCGCGCAGCGGCCCAGGGCGTCTCGAAATCCCGGCAATGCGTCGCCCTGGAACAGTCCGCGACCCGCATGCAGCTCCACGACCGCCTCGGCCAGAAGGCCGGCGAGTTGAGCCGCGGCCTACGTCAGCGCCTGGCGATCGCCCAGGCGACGATCCACAACCCGGCCTTCGTGATGCTGGACGAACCCGCCAGCGGGCTCGATCCGGAGGCGCGGATCGGCCTGGCCTATGCGCTCAAGCTGCTCTGTGCGGAGGGGATGACCATCATCGTCTCGTCCCACATCCTGTCGGAGCTCGACGATTACTCGACGCATATCCTGATGATCCGCGACGGCCGCATCGTCGAGCACGCGCCGATCAGTGCGATGGAGACCGGTCAGCGCAGCATGATCGAGATCGAGCTCGCCTCGCCCGATCCGCGCCTGCCGGAGATCCTGGCCGCCGTGCCGGGGATCACGGTCGAGCGCGCCGACGAGACGCGCGCCTTGCTCTCGGCCAATGGCGGCACGATGACGCGGCAGGCATTGCTCAAGGGCCTGGTCGATGCCGGCCTGCCGGTGATCAATTTCAGCACCGAGAAACAGCGCCTGCAGGACGCGTATCTCGCCCGCATGAAGGCGGCGGGGGAGAAGCGGACATGAATCTCGGGGCAATCCGGGTCAATCCCGAATTCCGCCGCAACATCTGGATTCAATTCAACTGGTCGAAGCTGATCGCCGCACCGCTGCTGACGGTGATCGCCACCTATGGATTCCTGCTGCTCAGCCATTACGACTACGAGAAGCTGCAGGGCATCGCCGAGCTCGCCGGCGGCAGCGTCATCCTCGGCATCTGGGGCACGCGCCGCGCCGCCGACGCCGTCGCCGAGGAGGTGGGCGGCGGCACCTGGGAAAGCCAGCGCATGTCGAGCCTCGGCGCCTGGCAGATGACCTGGGGCAAGCTCCTGGGCGGCACCAGCTTCGTCTGGTACTGCGCGGCGATCGCCATGACGGTGATCCTCTGGGCCAATGTCCGTGCCGGCGGGATCGGCGTGGTGCGGGCCGAGACCCTGCGCGTCGTCTTCAACTTCGTGGTCGGCGGTTTGATGGCGCAGGCCGCTGCCTTCACCATCGGCCTGCTGCTGCTCCGCAAGGCGACCCGCCACCGGCGTCTCACCATCACCCTGGCGCAGAGCTGCGGCTTCCTGCTGTTCTTCACGGTGGTGGCCGGCGGCTTTCCGCATGCGCGGCACCAGGCGATCGACGCATCGGATTCCGTCTTCAGCGGCGGCACGATCGAATGGTACGGCACGCTGCAGGATGCCGCCGCCTTCCGCAGCGCCACCATCGCCATCGCCTGCATCTGGGCGGTGATCGCCGCCTATCGCCTGATGCGCACCGAGCTGCAATATCGCTGCCTGCCGTGGATCTGGACGGTGTTCCTGCTGTTCGTGATCGTCTGGGCCTGCGGCCTCAATCTGGGCGTGGCCTGGGCTTTCCTCGCGCTGGTCGTGCTCACCTATGCCGCGTTCTTCGCCGACAACCGCGATCCGGTACGCTACCGCTGGGCGCTCCGGGCGCTGCGCCGCGGCAATCTGCCCGAGGCGATCGCCGCGATCCCCTGGTGGTCCATCAGCTATCTCCTTGCCGCGATCTTGGCGTTGGTCATCGGTCTGTCCGTGCCGTATGTCGTCGGCGTGCAGGTTGCCGCCGATTCACCGCCGGCGTTGCTGATGATCGCGCTGGGGCTGCAGCATCTCGGCACCTCGCTGATCCTCATCGTGCTCTTCATGCTGCGCGACCTTTTCGTGCTGCTCTGGCTGAGCAGCAGCCCGTGGCGCGCCAAGGCCGACGTGCTGGGCATCATCTATCTGGCGCTGGTCTACTGGCCGCCGGCGGCGATCTTCTGGGCGGCGGGGGCGGGGAATCTGTTGCCGGTCGTGGCGCCGATCGCCACCGGCAATCCCGCGGTCGATTTCGTGCCGATCGCGATCGAGCTCGCTTTCGCGGCCTTCCTGTTCTACGCGCGCTGGCGCGAGATCACCCGGCTGAAGCGGC
>DASZYM010000384.1:0-8991 GCA_035545355.1 Dongiaceae bacterium | reverse complement strand
TCGGCCGACCCGGTCGAAGAGGTGAAGGTCGGCTTCGACATCCTGAAATCGCTGAACCTGCGGCATCGCGGCGTGAACCTGATCTCCTGCCCGTCCTGCGCGCGGCAGAACTTCGATGTCATCAAGACCGTCGAGGCGCTGGAGAAGCGCATCGCCCATATCACCACGCCGATGTCGGTTTCGATCATCGGCTGCGTGGTCAATGGCCCGGGCGAGGCACGCGAGACCGATATCGGCTTCACCGGCGGCGGCAACAACACGCATATGGTCTATCTCGCCGGCCAGCAGGATCACCGCCTGAAGAACGAGGACATCGTCGAGCATATGGCGGCGCTGATCGAGAAGAAGGCGGCCGAGATCGAGGCCGCCAAGGCCGCGGAAAAGCAGAAGCAATCCGCCGCCGCCGAATAGCCACCCACCTTTCGAGTTTCCGATGTCCGAGCTTCAGCCGGTTCGCGGCACCCATGACTTTTTGCCTGATGAGATGCGGCGCTATCGCCGCGTCGCCGAGACCGCGCGCCTCGCCGCCGAGTGCTTCGGCTTCCTGGAGATGGCGACGCCGATCTTCGAATTCTCCGAGGTGTTCAAGCGCACCCTCGGCGACACCTCGGATATCGTCACCAAGGAGATGTATACCTTCACCGACCGCGGCGGCGAGACGGTCACCTTGCGTCCGGAAGGCACGGCCGGCGTCGCGCGGGCGCTGATCTCCGGCGGCCTCGCGCAGCACCTGCCGCTCAAATATTTCTATTCCGGCCCGATGTTCCGCTACGAGCGGCCGCAGGCCGGACGCATGCGGCAGTTCCATCAGACCGGCATCGAGCTCCTCGGCGTCAAGGACGCCCTGGGCGATGTCGAGGTGATCGCGACCGGCGCCGAGTTCCTGCGCCGGATCGGCGTCTGGGAGCGCTCGCAGCTCGAGATCAACACGCTCGGCGACAATGAGAGCCGGCAGAATTACCGCAAGGTGCTGGTCGAGTATCTCTCGCAGCACCGGGAGAATCTCTCCGCCGAGAGCCAGGACCGGCTGGGACGCAATCCGCTGCGCATCCTCGATTCCAAGGATGCGCGGGACCAGGCGATCGTCGCCGAGGCGCCGGTCTATACCGACTACCTGAACCAGACGAGCCGCGACTTCTTCGAGCGCGTTAAGGACGGCCTCGGCACGCTCGGCATCGGCTTCGTGGTCAACGCGCGCCTCGTGCGCGGCCTCGACTATTATTGCCACACCTGTTTCGAGGTGACCTGCGACGAGCTCGGCGCGCAGAAGACCATCCTCGCCGGCGGTCGTTATGACGGCCTGGTCGGCATGATGGGCGGGCCGGAGACGCCGGGCGTCGGCTGGGCGAGCGGCATCGAGCGCTGCGCCATGTTGCTGAAAGAGCAGCCGGCCGCGCGGCGGCCGATCGCCTTGGTGCCGCTGGGCGAGCGCGCCGAGCGCGAAGCGCTGAAGCTCGCCGGCGACCTGCGGCGGTCGGATTTCGCCGTCGATCTCGGCTTCAGCGGCAGCATGAAGGCGCGGATGAAGCGCGCCAACAAGATCGATGCCGGCGTTGCCGTCATCCTCGGCGACAACGAGCTCGATCAGCGGCAGGCGACGGTGCGAGATCTCGGGAGCGGCGAGCAGACTTCCGTAGCATTGGACAAGCTGGCGGAAGCGCTCGAAGCCTACAGGTAGCCCGCTTGGGGTAGAGGCGAAGACATTCCTGATCGTCGGCGCGGAACATAAGAGCGCGCCGGACCTTCTGCGCGACCGGCTGCAAGGCACGGAGGCGGACCAGCTCCGCCTGCTCGGCCGCTGCCGCGACGTCGGCCTCGCCCAGGCCGCCGTGCTTGCCACCTGCGACCGCTGCGAGATCTGGACCACGGTCGAGGATCCCGGCGCGGTGGCACCCAAGCTGGCCGAGCTGATCGCCGAGGCGGCTTCCCTGGCGGTCGGGCAGGTGACGCCCCGGCTCCATCACCTGAGCGGCGCGGAGGCCTTGCGCTATGCCTTCGCCGTCGCCGCCTCGCTGGAATCGCAGATCGTCGGCGAGCCGCAGGTGCTGGCCCAGGTGAAGGAGGCGCATCGCCTGGCGTCGCGCGCGGGCATGCTGGAGGCGGAGCTCGACGCGGTCTTCCGCTCGGCGCTTTCCGCCGGCAAGCGGGTGCGCGCGGAAACCGGGATCGCGCAGGAATCGGTCTCGATGGCGGCCTGCGTCACCGCGCTCTGCCGCCAGGTGTTCGGGAATCCGGCCGACATCTCGGCGCTCATCCTCGGCGACAGCGATCTCGGCGAGTTCGTGATGCAGCACCTGATGGAAGCGGGCCTCGCGCGCTGGACCGTCGCGCATCGCAGCCTCGACCGCGCCGAAGCCTGGGCCTCGCGCCATCGCGGGCTCCATGCCGCCGCGCTGGCCGATCTCGATCGTCTCCTGCCGGCGGCGGATCTCATCATCGGCGCGCTCGACGGCGCCCAGATCGCGATCAATCCAGCCCAGGTGAAGGCAGCGGTGCGGGCGCGACGCCGTGCGCCGATGCTGTTCATCGACCTCGCCGTGCCGGGCGACATCGACGCCAAAGTCAACGACGTGGACGACGCCTTCCTCTACGGCCTCGACGATCTGGAGCGGCTGGCGATGCGCGGAAGGCATGAGCGCGAGGAAGCGGCAAAGGCCGCCTGGCGCATCGTCGACGAAGCGGTCGCCGCCTTCGCCCGCGAGAGCGGGGCGCGGGGCGCGGCGCCGGCCGTCTCGGCCTTGAAGGCGCATTTCGATGCCGAGCGCGAGCGCCTGCTGGCGGAGCAGCCCGGCCTCGATGCGGCCGAGGCGACGCGGCGGCTGATCAACCGCCTGCTGCATCGGCCGCTCACCGCCTTGCGCGATGCGGCGCCCGATCACGATCTCGAACAGGCGGCGTTGAACCTGTTCGGGCTCGATCCCAAGTCACCAACCAGAGAGCAATGACGTGTCGGCCCTGAACGAGAAACTCGACCGCGTGGCCAAGCGCTACGATGAGATCGCCGCCCTGCTGGCGAGCGAGGGGCCGAAGGACGCCCAGAATTTCGCCAAGCTCTCCAAGGAATATTCCGAACTCTCGCCGGTGGTGGAGGCGATCCGCGAGCTGCGCTCGGCGGAGAAGGAATCCCACGATCTGGCGCAGATGATCGCCGATCCTGCCGGCGACAAGGACATGAAGGCGCTGGCCGAGGAGGAGCAGACCGCGTTGCGGACGCGCCTGCCGGATCTCGAGCGCAAGGTGCAGCTCATGCTGCTCCCCAAGGACGAGGCCGACGAGCGCAACGCCATTCTCGAAATCCGCGCCGGCACCGGCGGCGAGGAAGCGGCGCTGTTCGCCGCCGCCTTGTTCCGGATGTATGCGCGCTATGCCGCGCTGAAAGGCTGGAAATTCGAGCCGATGGAGGTCAGCGAGACCGGCCTCGGCGGCTATAAGGAGGCGATCGCCACCATCACCGGCCGCAACGTCTTCGCGCACCTGAAGTTCGAATCCGGCGTCCACCGCGTGCAGCGGGTGCCGGAGACCGAAGCCTCCGGCCGCATCCACACCTCGGCCGCGACCGTCGCGGTGCTTCCCGAGGCGGAAGAGGTCGACATCCATATCGACGAGAAGGATCTGCGCATCGACGTCTTCCGCTCCAGCGGTCCCGGCGGCCAGTCGGTGAACACCACAGACAGCGCAGTCCGCATCACCCATATCCCAACCGGCCTCGTCGTGCAGCAGCAGGACGAGAAGTCCCAGCACAAGAACAAGGCCAAGGCCCTGAAGGTGCTCCGCGCCCGACTCTATGACATGGAGCGCAGCCGCAAGGACGCCGAGCGCGCCCAAGCGCGCAAGACGCAGGTCGGCAGCGGCGACCGTTCGGAACGTATCCGCACCTACAACTTCCCACAGGGGCGCTGCACCGACCACCGCATCAACCTCACCCTCTACAAGCTCGACCGCGTGATGGAAGGCGAGCTCGACGAGATCATCGACGCGCTGATCGCCCATGACCAGGCCGAGCGCCTGGCCGAGGTCTGATGGCCGAGACGATCGGCGCGGTCCTCGGCGCGGCCGTGGCGCGGCTGACCGAGGCCGGCATCGAACGCCCGCAGGCGGAGGCGCGCCTTCTGCTCGAAGCCGCGAGCGGCCTCTCGCGGGCCACCGTCATCGGCTTTTCCGAACGTATGCTCGGGATGGCCGAGTTGGAGGCCTTCGAGGGAATGGTGGCCCGGCGCTGCCGCCGCGAACCCGTTTCGCGCATTCTCGGCCGCCGAGAGTTCTGGTCCTTGCCGTTCGAAGTCGGACCGGCCACCCTCGATCCGAGACCTGACAGCGAGACGCTGGTGAGCGCGGTGCTGTCGGCGATCGGCGATCGCTCGGCCGATCTCTCCATCATCGATCTCGGCACCGGAACCGGATGCTTGCTGCTGGCGCTCCTCTCGGAGCTCCCTCAGGCAACCGGTGCGGGCATCGATATCAGCGCGGAGGCAATCGAGGTCGCCCGACGCAACGCAACGGCCCTCGGGCTGGCCGCCCGCGCGCGGTTTCTCCGCGACGATTGGGCGCGCGATGTCGCGGGGCCTTTCGACATCGTGATTTCGAATCCGCCCTATATCGAATCCGATGCGATTACACGGCTCGCGACCGAGGTTGCGGTCCATGATCCGCGCGCCGCGCTCGACGGCGGCGCCGATGGGCTGGATGCGTATCGCGCACTTCTGCCGCAGGCCAAGCGCCTGCTGAAGCCCGGCGGACTGCTCGCGCTCGAAATCGGCCAGGGGCAAGGCGAGGCGATTCGCGGCCTCGCATGTGCGGCCGGTTTGCGCGAGTCGGGGAGCGCTTCGGACCTCGCCGGAATCGAGCGCTGTTTGCTGTTCAGGGCTTGAAAATCGCTGGGAGCCGCCAAAAATCAGCATTCCGGGCCGGCAAAAAAACTATTGGAAATCCCCCGGGAAGCGATTACGGTCGGCTCGGCTTTGGGGTGAACCTTCGGATGACGGCCGCGGGCCGGCCGCACCCCAGACATGGCCCCCGACATCGGAATGGCGGCCAGCCGGGTGCACTAACACCGGAAGATGATTGGGCGCAGTCCCGCTCTTCGCAGGCGCTGAACGGCGCATTGCGAATGCTGGACCAAGGCCGCAGCAATGCGAAGTGATTGACGCATGAGACCGAATAATCAGAATCGACGGGGCCGCGGTCGCGGCCAGCGCAAGCCGCATGGTGGCGGTCATGGCCACGGCGGGATGCCCAGCAAGGGGCAGACTTATGACAGCTCGGGTCCCGATATAAGGGTCCGAGGCAATGCCTACCAGGTGCTGGAGAAGTATCTGCAGCTCGCGCGCGATGCGGGCACGGCGGGCGACCGCGTCGCCGCCGAGAATTTCCTGCAGCATGCCGACCACTACTACCGCGTCGTCGCGGCGATGAACGAGGGCCGCCGACCGCAGATCGGCGGACGCGAGATCTCCGTTGCCGACGTCAACGTGCAGAACGTGAGCCAAGGCCTGTCGGCCGCGCTCTCGGGCCACGGCCATTCCAATCCCTCCGGCGATGACGGCTCGGATATGCAGCCGGGCAACAATGCCGGGAATGGGCAGGGCAACGGCAGCGGCGGCAACGGTCAGAACCGGCCGCAGCAGCATCAGCAGCAGGCGCCGCGCGAGGCCCACAATAACGGCAGCGGCCAGAACGGCGAGCAGCCTTCGGCGGCTTCCGCCGAGTCTCCGGCAGGTTCGGGTGAGGCGCCGCGCACATCGCAAGCCGACGAGCAGCCGGATTATCCGGAAGAGCTCTTGCCGGCCGATCAGCAGCAATCCGCCGCGTCGAATGGCGATGGCGGCCAGTTGGAGAACCGTCAGCACAGCCGCATGGGCCGTGGCCGCCGCCGTGGCCCGGGCCGCCGCGTCCGCAATGACGGCGAGAGCGCTCCCGAGGGTTCCTCCGCGCCGGATTCCGACGGCGCCCAATAGCCAATAGCCCATAGATTGCCGCGTCCGGTGCAACCCGGGCGCGGCAAGACGCCTTAGAGCCCTTGTCAGCGGATTAGCGAACTCCATATTGGATGGAGGGGTTAACCCCATGGCATCGAGGCCGCGTGCCTTCAAGGGCGCGGCCGGAAGAGGGCTCTTAAAACATGGACTTAGAGAAGTTCACCGACCGCTCGCGCGGATTCCTGCAAGCCGCCCAGACCTTGGCGCTCCGCAGCGGGCACCAACAGCTCACACCCGAACACCTTCTGAAGACCCTCCTGGACGATAAGGAGGGCTTGGCCGCCAACCTGATGAAGGCGGCAGGCGCCGATCCGGCGAAGGCCCTCAGCGCCGTCGAGCGCGATCTCGGCAAGCTGCCGAAGGTCGAGGGCAGCGGCGCCGGGCAGGTCTACATGGCGCCCAATCTGGCGCGCATCCTCGGCCAGGCCGAGGAGATGGCGGAGAAAGCCGGCGACGGCTACGTCACCGCCGAGCGCCTGTTGCTGGCGCTCGCCATGGCGACGGACAGCGCCGCCGGCAAGGCCTTGCGCGAAGCCAACCTCAACCCGCAGGCGCTGAACGGCGCCATCAACGAAGTGCGCAAGGGCCGCAAGGCCGACAGCGCCTCGGCCGAGGACAGTTACGACGCGCTGAAGAAATACGCGCGCGATTTCACCAAGCTCGCCCGCGACGGCAAGCTCGATCCCGTCATCGGCCGCGACGAGGAGATCCGCCGCACCATCCAGGTCCTCTCCCGGCGCACCAAGAACAACCCGGTGCTGATCGGCGAGCCCGGCGTCGGCAAGACCGCGATCGTCGAGGGCCTGGCGCTCCGCATCGCCAATGGCGACGTGCCCGAGGGGCTGAAGAAGAAGACCTTGATGGCGCTCGACCTCGGCGCGCTGGTCGCCGGTGCGAAGTTCCGCGGCGAGTTCGAGGAGCGCCTGAAGGCGGTGCTGACCGAGATCTCGGCGGCGGCCGGCGAGATCATCCTCTTCATCGACGAGCTGCACACCCTGGTCGGCGCCGGCAAGGCGGAAGGCGCGATGGACGCCTCCAACATGCTGAAGCCCGCTCTGGCGCGCGGCGAGCTGCATTGCGTCGGCGCGACCACGCTCGACGAATACCGCAAGTATATCGAGAAGGATGCCGCCCTGGCGCGGCGTTTCCAGCCGGTCGTTGTATCCGAGCCGAGCATCAACGATACGATCTCGATCCTGCGCGGCTTGAAGGAGAAGTACGAGCTGCATCACGGAGTGCGTATCACCGATGCCGCGATCGTGGCGGCGGCGACCCTCTCCAACCGCTACATCACCGACCGTTTCCTGCCGGACAAGGCGATCGACCTGGTGGACGAGGCCGCCTCGCGCCTGCGCATGGAAGTGGATTCCAAGCCCGAGGAGATCGACGAGGTCGACCGCAAGCTGGTCCAGTTCAAGGTCGAGCTGGAGGCCTTGAAGAAGGAGACCGACGACGCGTCGAAAGAGCGCCTGAAGCATCTCAAGAGCGAGGTCGAGGAGCTGGAGGCGAAATCCGCCGCCCTGACCGCGCAATGGAAGTCGGAGAAGCGCAATCTCGACGATACCCAGAAGCTCAAGGAGCGGCTGGAGCAGGTCAAGATCGAGGCCGAGCAGGCGCAGCGCCGCGGCGATTTCGCCAAGGCCGGCGAGCTGACCTATTCGACGATCCCGGACCTCGCCAAGAAGTTGGCTGCCGCCGAGGATGCCGCGCAGCACCGGATGCTGAACGAGGTCGTGTCCGACGAGGACATTGCCGCGGTGGTCTCGCGCTGGACCGGCATCCCGGTCGACAAGATGCTGGCAGGCGAGCGCGACAAGCTGCTGAAGATGGAAGAGGCGATCGGCCGCCGCGTCATCGGCCAGGACGAGGCCGTGCGCGCCGTCTCCAACGCGGTGCGCCGCGCCCGGGCCGGCTTGCAGGACCCGAACCGCCCGATCGGCTCGTTCCTGATGCTGGGCCCGACCGGCGTCGGCAAGACCGAGCTCTGCAAGGCCTTGGCCGGCTTCCTGTTCGACGACGACCAGGCGATGGTCCGCATCGACATGTCGGAGTTCATGGAGAAGCACGCCGTGTCGCGCCTGATCGGCGCGCCGCCGGGCTATGTCGGCTATGACGAAGGCGGCGTGCTGACCGAGGCGGTGCGGCGCCGGCCCTATCAGGTCGTGCTGTTCGACGAGGTCGAGAAGGCGCACCCGGATGTCTTCAACGTGCTGCTGCAGGTGCTGGATGACGGTCGCCTGACCGACGGCCAGGGCCGCACGGTCGACTTCAAGAACACGCTGATCATCCTGACCTCGAATCTGGGCAGCGAATATCTCGCCGGCCTGAAGGAGGGCGAGGATTCGAGCAAGGTGCGCGATCAGGTGATGACGGTGGTGCGCCAGGCGTTCCGCCCGGAATTCCTGAACCGGCTGGACGAGATCATCCTGTTCCATCGCCTCAGCCGGGCCAACATGACCGGCATCGTCGACATCCAGTTGCAGCGCCTGCAGAACCTGCTCGCCGACCGCAAGCTGGAGCTCGATCTCGATGGAAAGGCCAAGGAGTGGCTGGCCGAAGCCGGCTACGATCCGGTCTATGGTGCGCGGCCGCTGAAGCGGGTGATTCAGCGCGAGTTGCAGAACCCGCTGGCGACCATGATCCTGGAAGGCCGGTTCAAGCCGGGCGAGATCATCGCCGTCTCGGCGGACAAGGACGGTCTCACCATCGGTGGCGAGAGCCTGTCGCAGGCCGCCGCCTGACGCAGCGCGCGAGACCGGCCGCCGCTCACCGCGGCGGCCGGGTCGCGATCAGCGCCTGGGATTCCACCACTTCCATGACCGCGCCATCGACGGCGTAGGGTGCCATCTCGGCGCGGAGCTCGGCGACCATCGCGTCGGCCTGGTCGCCGATCCTGTCGCGCGACACGCTGGAGAGCGAGAGCAGGCGCGAGTCGAAATCCTCGATCGGCGTCCGGCGCGCCTCGATCACGCCGATCCGCTCCAGATGCGAGAAGGGCGAGGCGAGCAGCACGGTT
>DASZYM010000383.1:0-3159 GCA_035545355.1 Dongiaceae bacterium | reverse complement strand
AGCCGCACCGCCTTCAACCGCGTCTATTTCGCCGACCTCGCCGGCTCCGGCCTCTGCGGCCTCTCGATGCTGGCGGCGATGTATGTCTTCCCGCCGGAGGACCTGATCGCGGCGCCGCTCATCCTCTGGGCGGCCGGCGGGTTGTTCTGGTTCGGCGGGCGGCGAAGCGCGGTCGGGATCGGCGCACTGGCGGTCGCCGTCCTGCTGGCTCTCGGCGGACATTTCCTGGCGCCCGACTGGCTCGGCATCCCGAAGCTCGCGACCTCCGACTACAAGGGCGTCGCCTATGCCCGGAAGTTCCCGGACAACCGGCAGATCTATCGCAACATCTCGCCCTTCGGCGATCTCGAGCTCTATTCCAGCTCCTATCTGCATTTCGCGCCGGGCCTGTCCGACAATGCCGCCTTCAACCTGACGGACATGCCGGTCAACGCCTATTGGGGTCTCTATATCGACGGCGACGGCCCGGTCGGCATCATGCGCAAGCTGCCGGAAGCGCAGACCGCGTATTTCCGCTTCCTGCCGATGTACTATCCCTATGTGCTGCGGCCCGATGCCGACGTCTTCGTCGTGCAATTGGCCGGCGGCATCTCGACCGAGGTGGCGCTGCGCAGCGGCGCGAAATCGGTGACCGTCGCCGAGCCCAATCCCGAGATCCGCGCGGCCCTCACCGATCATCCGGAGATCGCCGGTTTCACCGGCAACCTGCTCAAGGACCCCAAGGTCAGCGTCATCGGCTATGACGGCCGGCTCTATCTCGCGCGCGCGGCCGACCGCTACGACGTGATCGATCTCAGCCTCGCGGATTCCGCGGGCCTTTCCAATCCCGGCGGCTTCGCTATCACCGAGAAGTACAACTACACCGAAGAGGCGATGCGCGACTATATGCACGCCTTGAAGGATGGCGGCGTGCTGTCGGTGACGCTCTGGAACAAGGAAGACCCGCCGAAATCCGTGCTGCGGCTCTACGCGACCATGGTCGCGGCGGCAAAGGACCTCGACCACCAGAATCTCGCCAATTCCTTCTACGCGGTCTCGACCTATCTCTCGACCACCACCGTGCTCTACAAGCGCGGCGGCTTCACCGAGGCCGACCTCGCCAAGCTGCACGCGACCAGCAAGGCGCTCTCCTTCGACGAGATCTATTACGCCGGCATCGATTACGATGCCGGACAGACCGACACCCTGCTCGACGAGTATCATGCCCAGGTGTTCGGCGCCGAACCCGACGGCGCGCCGGCGGCGCAGAATGCGCCGGCCGCCGCGAACGCCGATGCCGCCGATCCCACGCTCGACAACGTGGCGGATTCCGGCTCGGACGATGCAACGCCGCAGGTCCTGCCGGCGATCCAGATGGCGCGGATCGCCTGGCACAACCTGATCTATGGCGGCTGGGACGAGATCGCCGCGCGCTACGTCTTCGACGTGCATCCGCTGACCAACGACCGGCCCTATTTCGCCGCCTATGAGAAGCTCCAGGACCTGCCGCGCATCACCGATCGGCTGGAGCTGTTCCAGGACGACTGGGGCTATCTGCTGCTCTGGGCGACCTTGGGTGTCGCCTGCGCCGCCTCGCTGGTCCTGATCGTGCTGCCGGTGATCCTCGGCTGGCGCAGCATCTTCTCGCACAATCCGGGCAAGCTCGGCACCATCGTCTATTTCGCCTGCCTCGGCCTCGGCTACATCATGGTCGAGGTCGGCCTGATCGCGAAATTCGTCGAGGCCCTGGGCAATGCCACCATTTCCGCTGCGGTGCTGATCACCGGCATGCTGGTCTTCTCCGGCCTCGGCAGCTTGGTCTCCGAATATTTCCTCGAGCGCAGCCGGCGGGTGATGCCGGTCGTCTTCCTGGCCATCGGCGCGCTCCTCATCGGCTATGGCATACTGCTCGATCCGGTTCTGGGCTGGATCGGCGCCTTCCCCTACGCGCTGCGGCTGCTGCTGACCTTCCTGCTGGTGGCGCCGCCGAGTTTCCTGATGGGCTCCCCGATGCCGACGGCGATGACCACCTTGGGCCGTCTCGGCAAGGACCACATGTTCCTCTGGGCCTGGGGCATCAACGGCTGCTTCTCGGTGATCGGCGCGGCCCTGGTGCCGATCATCGCCACCGCGCTCGGCCTCGCCGCGGTGCTCGAGATCAGCGGCGCCGCCTATCTCCTGGCGCTTCCTTCCTTTTTCGCCGTGCTACTGCCAAGATCGCCGGTTCGAATCTGAGGGCCGGGCTTGAGGGAGAGCGAATCGCATGCGGTGTGCCGGTCTGATCGGAACCCTGCTGATCGGACTGACCGTGATGCTGGGGCGGCAGGTGGCCATGGCCGATACCGACGACGATGACATCGCCGCCGAATTGAGCGGATCCGGCGGCAAGGCCGCCATGGTCGCCTTCAACGCGGCGCCCTTCCCCTATCATGGCATGATCCCCGGCGATGCCGATGGCGACGACGCGCCCTTCCTCGACGCCAAGCGCGGCGACCGGCGGGGCCACACCTCGGCCCGCGGCGGCGTCTATTGGGAGGACGAGACCTACAGCGACCGCCGCACCCTGCTCTACATCCCGCCCGGCTTCGACCTGAAGCGGCCGGCGGCGATCGTGGTCTTCTTCCACGGCAACCAGGCGACCCTGGCGCGCGACGTGGTCGACCGCCAGCAGGTGCCGCGCCAGCTCGCGGAATCCCATCTCAACGCCGTGCTGGTGGCGCCGCAATTCGCCGTGGACGCGCTCGATTCCAGCGCCGGCGGCTTCTGGCAGGACGGCGCCTTCCTGCGCTATCTGCGCGAAGCGGCCTTGCACCTGGCGGAGCTCCAGGGCCACGGCGCCGGCCGCAACGATTTCGCCAAGCTGCCGGTGATCCTGGTCGCCTATAGCGGCGGCTATCTGCCCGCCGCCTTCTCACTCGAGGTCGGCGGCGCGGGCAAAAGGATCCGCGGCGTGATCCTGCTGGATGCGATCTATGACGAGACCGACAAGTTCGCCGACTGGATCGCCGATCACCAGGCCTCCGCCTTCTTCTTCAGCGCCTTCACCGCCTCCAGCGCCGGCGGCAACGGCGCCTTGCAGGATCTGCTGATGAATCAGGGGATCATGTTCTTCACGGAGCCGCAGCGCTGTCTCGACAAGGGCGACGTGGTGTTCGTCGATACCGGCGAAGGTGCCGTCCA
>DASZYM010000382.1:0-4327 GCA_035545355.1 Dongiaceae bacterium | reverse complement strand
ATCAAGGCCGCTATTGCTTTCGAACGGTCTCTTGCGAGCACGTGAACGTCGCCATCGACAACTGTCTTTCTCCAAAGCTCGCGCGTGCACTGGCCGAGCTCTTCAAGGATCAGCACATAGTCGAGCATCTCCGACAGAAGTTTGGTGACGGAGTGGCCGATCTGACGTGGATCGACGCTCTCAACAAAGAGGGGCGATGGATCGTCATCTCAGGCGATCGGCGCATAACGAAGGTGCGCGCCGAGTATGCGGCTTTTCGCAGTTCACGGCTAATCGGGTTCTTCCTGTCAAAGGGTCTCTACAAAACTTCTACCGTCCGCCAGATGGAGCGCATTCTGGCTCTATGGCCGGGTCTAGAGAAACTTGCCGGGACTGTTGAAGGCGGGGCGATGTTCGAATTGCCCGGGACTAGTACCCGGATAAAGCAACTGAAGGATTGATCGTCATGCTGGCGTGCCGCCCAAGGTCGCGACCATGCCTGCCTCCCTCTCGCTTGAGCATCACAATCAACCAGCAGCCGGGAATGATGCAGGTGCGCATCCTACATAGACGCGCGTTGCCGCTTTCTTAATCTCGCCCGCCGACGCCGACAGGTCCGTGTGAGGCCGTAAAATACGTTTCGATCTCGATCGCGTCGATCTGGTCGGGCTGCATGAAGCGGTCGGCGTAGCGGCGATAGGCGCCCGAGCGCAGGAAGAGATCGAAGACCTCGGGATCGATATGCGCGTTGTCGCGCATGCGGGCCATGATGGCGATCGATTCCGACAGCGACTTCGCCTTCTTGTAGGGGCGGTCGGCGGCGGTCAAAGCCTCGAAGATGTCGGCGACCGCCATCATCCGAGCCGGCACGCTCATCTCCTCGCGGCGCAGGCGCTTGGGGTAGCCGGTGCCGTCCATCTTCTCGTGATGGCCGCCGGCGATCTCCGGCACGTTCCTGAGATGCCGCGGGAACGGCAGGCGCATCAGCATGCGGATGGTCTCGATCATGTGGCCGTTGATCTTGAACCGCTCCTCCTCGGTCAGGGTGCCGCGGGGGACGGTGAGGTTGTAGACCTCGCCGCGATTGTAGAGCAGCTCGGGCACGTCGACTTTGAAGCCCCAGGGATTGTCCGCCGGGACGCGGTCCTGCTCGCCGCGCTGGATGACGTGCTCCGGCCGGTCGGAAAGCAGCGGCTCGATCGCCGGCAAGGCGGGCGCGGGCGTGCGCGCCTTGCGCAAGGCCTCCTCATGGGAGATGCCGATGCGGTCGTCCAAGGTCCGGGTCCAGGTGCGCCGGGCGATCTCGCGGACCCGCGCGATCTGCGCCTCCGACATGGATTCGCCGCCGACATTGCTGGAGGCGATGACCGCGAATTCCTCGTCGAGCGTGCGCCACAGGCGGTGCAGGCGCTCCAGCCGTTCGGCCCGGCGGTCGCCGGCCAATCCGCTTTCGGCGATCTCGCGCCAGCAGGCGACTTCCGCCTCGCGCTTGATCACCTCGAAGCGCATGCGGACCTCGTGCAGGCGGTCGTAGATCGTCTCCAGCTTGGTCGCCTTGTCGATCACGTATTCCGGCGAGGTCACCTTGCCGCAATCGTGCAGCCATCCGGCGATGCGGATCTCCTCCCACTGCTCCGCCGAGAGATGGAAATCGGCGAACGGACCGTCGCCGGCCTGGTCGGCCGCCTCCGCCAGCATCTCCATCAGCACCGGCACGCGCTGGCAATGGCCGCTGGTATAGGGGCTCTTGGCGTCGATCGCGCCGGCCAGCAGCTCGATGATCGCCAGCATCAGGCGGCGCTGCTCCTCGATCAGGCGGTTGGTCTCGATCGCGACCGCGGCGGTGCCGGAAACCGCCTCGACGAAGGCCAGCACATCGGCCTGCTCCGCCTCCGGTCCCGCGCCCGGATCCTGCGACAGCATCAGCACGCCGACCAGGTCGCCCTGGCGGTTCTCCAGCGGGATCGCCAGGACGGCGAAATTCTCCCGGTGCCCGAAATTGGGATACCAGCGCGCGACCTGCGCCGGCGTGACCTCGGCCTGAACGCTGAGCCGGGAAACCGCCGCGCGCAAAGCGGGGTGATCGTCGTTGGCGCCGGGCCGCAGCACCGGCGGCGGCAGGCCGCCGAGCAGACGGCCGTCGAACCGCGCGAGCGCGCCGGTCAGGCTGCCGTCCGGCTCGGCCAGATAGACGATGCCGCCGCGCGCGCCGGTGACGCTGATCGTCTCGGCGACGATCTCGTCCAGCAGGCGGTCGAAGCGCTTCTCGCCGCCGAGCAAGGCGCCGATCGCCAGCAGGCGGCTGATCGTGTTCTTCATCGCGCCCATCGCGACCGCCAGCCGGTCGATCTCGATCACGAAGGAATGGGCGTCGAACGGCCGGTCGAATTTCAGCGCGTTGAAATCCCGCGCCGCCTGCGTGAGCCGGTTCAGCGAGCGGGCGATCAGGCGGGCGATGGCGAGGGCGATCACCGTCGCCACGGTCAGCGCGCAGAGGCCGATCAGCAGCATCATGCCGCGCAGCCTATCCGCCTCGGCCAGGATCTCCCGCTCCGGCGTGGCGATCATCAGGTAGATCGGCTCCTCGCCGTTGATCAGCGGCGCGTAATAGGTCTGCCAGCGGGTGCCGCCGACATCGAAGACGGTGGTCGCCGATTGCGCCGCATAGGAGCGCGCCGCCACCTGCTCCAGGACCGGGCGATGCAGCTCGGCGATGCTGGGCAGGACCGGCGCGCCGTTCGCATCGCTCGCCGCGGCGAGCTGCCCCTGGCTGTTGGCCAGCACATGCCCCGCCCCGTCGACGATCGCCAGCAGCGATGAGGGCGTCGCCTTCGACTGCTGGAGCGCCGCCGAGAGCGAATCCAGCGTGACGTCCACGCCGGCCACCGCCTGGCCGCCGGGGCTGCGCCGGCTGAAGGTGACGCCGACCTCGCGGGTGGTGAAGAAGACATAAGGCGCGCCCATGGCGGTATCCGGACGCGTCAGCGCCGCCGTGAACCAGCCGCGGTCGCGGGGATCGAAGACGTAGGACGGCATCGCGCGGTCCTCGATCAGGTTCATGTCGCGGTCGTAGAACAGGAACCGGCCGGAGCGGTCGCCGGCGGCGTCATGGGCGATGCTCTGCACCAGATAGGCGGCGCGCGGCGGCGCATCGAGCGACTGCCCCCAATCGGAAGCGAGGTTGATCGCACGGACGGAGAAGAAGTCGCCGTCCCGGGTGCCGACATAGACCGCGGAGAGCTGCAGGCTGCTGCGCAGCGCCTCGGCCATGAACGCGACCTCGGCGAGGCGGCCGGGCTCGCTGGTCGCAGTGACCAGGTTGGAGCGCGACAGCAGGCTGGCGGTCAGGATCGCGGGCTCGGTGATGCGGCGGAGGCCCTGGCGGGTCTGCTCGCCGATCCGCTCCGACAGCGCATCGGCGGAGACCAGCAGCATGCGCCGGGTCTGAACGTATTGCGCGGTGATGGTGACGGCGGCGAAGGCGAAAAGCAGCGCCACGAAGAGCGTCGCAATATAGGCGTAGAGCGAGAAGCCCTGTTTTCGGCGGCGCATATCGACCCCGGTACGCAAGGGTGCACCGGTTGCTTATGCGCCTATAATGAAGAATGTGTTAAGAGCCACCTTTGGCGCGGCAGGCGACCGCGTAATTGGCCAGCACCGAGCGCACCGCCGCCAGCAGCAAGGCGCCCGGGCGCGGCTCGATCGCGCCGTCGGTGACCGCTTCGGCCAGCCCGCCCAGATATTGGCCGATCAGGGTCGCGGGCAGCGGGCGGTTGTCCAGCCGCTGCAGCAGCCGATCCACCGCGGCGCGCGCTTCGGGCGTCGTCCAGTAATAGCGGATGCGGTCGGAATAGCTGAAATGGCGCTGGCGCCGCAGCTCGTCGGCGGCGCCCTGGTAATAGGGCTTCCAGTACTTGTCATCCTTCAGCATCACCGCTTCCATGCTCTCGCGCAGCAGCGGGCCGGCGCCGTCGAGCTCGGCGGCGATCATGTCGAGACCGTAGAGCGCCTCGCGCAAGGCGAAGGTCAGATGCGGGCCGACCTTCAGGATGGCGAAGCCGTCGCGCACCAATGCGCTGAGCGCGCGCTGCGGCTGGTAATCGGTGGAATGCGCCTCGAAGACGAATTGCGGCGCCTGATCGAGCACCGCGCTGAGATCCCGCGCGGCGGGCGGATCATAGACGTCGATGCTGTCATTGCCGAACTCGACACCCGGCTGCACCACGACGGCGATGACGCGGTCGAAGGCGGCGCCGACGTCGTGGGAGTCGAAGGCGCGGCGATGGATCTCGATCGTGTTGAGGACGTCGGCCGGCTTGGTGACCTGGAGGCCGTGATGCTCGGCGGT
>DASZYM010000381.1:0-20192 GCA_035545355.1 Dongiaceae bacterium | reverse complement strand
CGCGGCAATTCCTTGGGCAGGTTCTCGAACACCGTCGGCCGCCCTTGCGGGTCCTTGGCGGTGGTCAGCAAGCCGCGCGGCTTGTGATAGCGCCAGAGCCGCGTCTTCTCCTTGGCCTGCATCGCCTTGCCGTCGATGCTGATGATGTCGGTCGGCAGCACGTTCCGCGCCGGCGAGGTCAGCTTCTGGCCGTTGACCTTCACCCTTCCGTCGAGGATCCACTGCTCGGCCTCGCGGCGCGAGCACAGGCCCGCGCGCGCCATCGCCTTGGCGATGCGCTCGCCGTTATGCACCTCGGTCATTTCGGGGACGCGGCGGCGACCAGCGCCTTGAAGAGATTGCGGTCGCCCTCGGAGATGCGGAACTCGGGATGCCATTGCACGCCGATCAGGAAGGGGAGGCGCGGATCCTCGATGCCCTCGATCACACCGTCCTTGGCGACGGCGTTGACCACGACGCCCGGGCCGACGGACTTCACCGCCTGATGATGCGCGCTGTTGACCTTGATCTCGGTGGCGCCGGCGATCTTGTGCAAGAGCGAGCCCGGCGTGACCGCGACCGCATGGCCCGGCTCGTTGCGCGGGTTCGGCTGCTCGTGCAGCAGCGAATCCCCGACCTCGTCCTCGATATGCTGGATCAGGGTGCCGCCCAGGATGACGTTCAGCAACTGCTCGCCGCCGCAGATGCCGAGCACCGGCTTCTTGCGCGCGATTATCGCCTTGGTGAGGGCGAGCTCGAAGCCGGTGCGGTTGGGCTTCAAGGTCACGGTCTTGTGCTTGCTCTCGGCGCCGAACATCGCGGGATCGACGTCGAAGGCGCCGCCGGTCACCACCAGCGCGTCCAGCCGGTCGGCATAGGCCTCGACCGATTCCGGCGCATGGGGCAGGCCGACCGGCATGCCGCCGGCGCCGGCGATCGCGTCGGCATAGTTGGATTTCAGTTGATAGCGCACGGTCTTGGTGAGGCCGGAACCCTCGTCGGAATCCAGGGTCAGGCCGATCAGCGGTTGAGTCATGGGGTCTCCTTGGCCGGGAAACCTAATCAGTTCGCGGTCTTGGGACAAGGACCGCTTGACCGCGCCGATTTGCCCGGTTTCAGTGCGTTGCATGACCGGTCCGCACCATATCGACTACATGGACATGGCCTTCCGCCAGGCCGAGGCGGCGCGCGACCGCAACGAGGTGCCGATCGGCGCGGTGCTGGTGGACAGCCTTTCCGGCGAGGTGCTGGCGGCCGACCACAACCGGGTCGAGGAGCTGCACGACCCGACCGCCCATGCCGAGATGCTGGTGATCCGCGCGGTCTCGACCGGGCGAAAGGAGAAGCGCCTGCCGCAGGCCGATCTCTATGTCACCTTGGAGCCCTGCCCGATGTGCGCCGCGGCGATCTCCTTCGCGCGGATCCGCCGCCTGCATTTCGCCGCCCGCGATCCGAAGGGCGGCGGCGTCGAGCACGGGCCGCGCATCTTCACCCAGCCGACCTGCCACCATCGCCCCGAGGTCATCGGCGGTATCGGCGAAGACCGCAGCGCGGACTTGCTCCGCACGTTCTTCAAGGCGCGGCGCTAGAGAGCCCGGACTCGTCATGCCCGGGCGTGACCCGGGCATCTGGTTCAAGTTGGAACGAGATTGCCGGATCAAGTCCGGCAAAGACGGCTTGTATTCTTCTAAAGCTCTGACCAGAACCGGCCGCGCAGGTGCTCCAACCGGTCGAGGTGATAGGAGAGCAGGGGGCCGAGCGGGGAGGCGCCGATCGGCTGGTCATGCACCCGCTGCAGGAACTCGGTATCCGGATAGGAATTGCCCTCGAGCAGCACCGGGCCTTGCGGGGTCAGCGCGATATCCCAGCCGACCAGGATGCGGTCGGCGAAGAGGCGATGCGCGGCGCGCGCCAGAGCGTGGATCGCCGGCCAGAACGGCACCGCGCGTCCCGCGACCGGCGCGCCGGTCATCGGGTGGTGGTCGCTGCGGTCGTCCGGGCCGAAGCGGCTGTCGCCGCACATCCGGCCGAGGCGCCCGGAGGCAAGATCGATCGGCGCGGCAAATTCCTCGCCGGTCGGCCAGTCCGGCTCCAGCTTGCCGATCGAGCGCAGCATCCCATGGGTGACGACCGGCCGGTCCGCGGCATCGATGCAGGTGAAGACCCGGATCGTCACCAGCGACTGTCCGGCGAGATCGGCGAGCTCGGGATGGTTCTGCAGCAGCGGCTGCACGATCCGCGGCGTCAGCCAGGAGGCGCGGGCGATCTGCTTCAGCCGGCGCGCGATATCGACCGGCGAGCCGCGCTCGGCGACGAAGTGGCGGGCCCCCATCGCGCCGCGGCCCTGTTCCGGCTTCACGAACAGGTCCTGCTCCAGCGACACGCCGTCGCCGACGATGACCTTGCCGCGCCGCGCATAGGCCAGGATCTCCGGCGTCGGCAGCCCGAAATCGGCGCAGGCTTCGGCGAAGTCGAGCTTGTGGCCGAGATTGATCCGCGCGCCGTGGACCTTGGGCTGCAGCTTGTGCAGCGATTTGAGCAGGCCTTCCTTGATCTCATGCCGCATGACATAGCCATCGACATCCGGCGCGCCGCGGCGGCGATAATGCTCGTGGAAGTAATAGCAGCGCGGGTTGACCCATTCGCGGAAGGCGAGGCGGCATTGCGCGGCGACCTGCTCGGCGATCGGCACGCCGAAACGCCGGCGTACGGCGAGCGCGAGCCGCGGCGTGTACCAGAGGATCAACCCCAGCGCGAGGAGCGGCTTCAGGCTGTACCAGTAGACGCGCTCCAGGCGCGGCCGGGTCGCCCGGCGCCAGAGCCGCAGGCCGCTGAACAGCGACCGTCCCTGCAGGCCGACATCGGCGCCGCGGCCCTGCTGTGTCCAGGCTCGATCCGGATGCCGTGCTGCGGGCCCGTCGGCGCGCGGCGCGGGGAGCGCCACTTCGCGCAAAGAGGGAATATAGGACATCTGGGCCGACCGGCCTTTCCATCACTCGGGCCGTTGCGGCCCGAATCGATTAGAAAGCAAGCGGCTGACCGACAACTGACTGTCGACCGGCTGACAAAGTTTGGTAAAGCGCGCTCCGCGTGTCCGCGCGGCTCAGATCGGCAGCTTGTCCCGGATGCGGTAGTAGAAGATCGAGGGCGCCAGGAACCAGGGATTGCCGGAATAGAGCGGCCGGGTCGGGAAGGGGATGTTGTCGAGCGGCGTCCTGCCCTCGGCGCGGCCCAGCACCTGCTGGCCGATGCGCATCCCGAAATAGGTGGCGAGCGAGATGCCCGAGCCGCAATAGCCCATCGCGTAGTGGAGCCCGTCCTGCTTGCCGATATGCGGCAGCGTGTCGAAGGTATAGGCGACATAGCCCATCCAGCTATGGGTGACCTTGGCGGGCTTGAGCTGCGGGAAGATCAGGGTCATCCAGTCATGCAGGCGCGGCGCGCTGACCCGGGGGTTGTTCTCCATATAGGCGACGCGGCCGCCGAACAGCATCCGGGTGAGATCGGGCGAGAGGCGGTAGTAGAAGACCAGCTTGCGGGTGTCGCTGAGCACCCGGTCCTTGGGGATCAGCGCCAGCATCTTCTCCTTGGGCCAGGGCTCGGTTGCGATGATGTAGCTGCCGATCGGGATCACGCGGCGGCGCTGCCACGGCGTCAGCGGCCGGGTATAGCCGTTGGTGGCGACGACCACGTCGCGGGCGGCGATCGTGCCCTTCGCGGTCGTCACGGTGAAGCCGCCGCCCTCGCGGGCGATGTTGGTGGCCGGACAATGATCGATCACCTGCACGCCCGCCGCCTTGGCGATGCGGAGCAGTTCCAGATGATACTTGCCGGGATGGAGCGAGGCATGCCGCGGATAGACGATGCCGCCGTGATAGTAGTCGCTGCCGATCTCGCGCCGCTGCTCGGCGGCCGGCACGATCTCCATCGGCACTTCCAGCCCCTTGGGCTGCGACTTCGGGTATTCGGCGAGGTGCTCGTATTGCTTCGGGTTATGCGCGGCATGGAAGCGGCCGACCACGCGCCAGTCGCAATCCAGATTCTCGCCCGCGATCAGGTCGCCGATGTAGTCGAGCGCATTGATCCCTTCCTTGCGGATGCCGAAGCCGATCTCCTGGTTGTAGCGGCCGGAGAGGGTGGAGAGGTCCGGCTTGATGCTGGTCGAGACCTGGCCGCCATTGCGGCTGGAGCAGCCGAAGCCGGCATCCTGGGCGTCGATCACCAGGGTCGAGCGCCCCGCCTTCGCGGTCTCCCGCGCGGCGTTGAGCCCGGTATAGCCGGAGCCGATGACCAGCACGTCGACCTTGGCCGGCGGCTTCTCGGTGGAAGGCGCGGGGCGGGGTGCGTCGTCCCACCAATAGGAGCGGTCGCGATAATCGGCGGCGAAGATGTCGGTCATGATGTGGTCTTGCGGTCAGTAAAGCGGCGGCGATGTCACCCAGACGACGCGTGTCATCACGCTGCCCGGATTGTGGAAGCGGTGGATCTTGGTGCTGGGAAAGCGGAAGCTGTCGCCGGTGCCCAGCGTCCGGCGCTCGCCGTCGATCCAGAGATCGAGCAGGCCTTCGATCACGATGCCGCATTCCTCGCCGGCATGGCTGTAGCCCTGCTCGCCGGAACCGGCATCGGGCTCGATCTCGACCAGCAGCATCTGCAAGGAGCCGGGCGTGCGCGGCGAGGCGAGGCGCTTCACCACGCCGGCCCGGTTGAACATGATGGTCTGCCGCGTCGCCGCCCTTGTGATGAACGGATCGAACGGATGGTCGTGGCCGGTGGAATCGTCCAGCAGCCCGCCCGGGCCGATGCCGAGAATCTTCGAGAGCACGCAGAAGGTCCGCACCGAGGGTGCGGCGAGGCCGCGCTCGATCTGGCTCAGATGCCCGACCGAGACCTCGGCGAGCTTGGCGACCTCGCTCAAGGAGAGGTTCTTCGCCAGCCGATGGTCGCGCAGCTTCTTGCCGATGCGGATCTCGAGATCCTCGAGCCCGTGCTCGAAGTTCGCGGTATCCGCCTCGGCGTCCCGCACGCTTTCGCTGTCTTCGCTGGTCATGCTTCAGACTCGCTGTTGTCCTTCGAGGGCGGGGCGCGAGCTCGTTCCCGGTATCGCGCCCCGCATCGGCGAAGACCCAGCTTACCCGCCGGCCTTCACCTCCTCAAACATCTTGGTGACCTTCTCGTTGTTGCCGATCGGCTTGGTGAAGACCGTGGTCTTCAGCATCGTGTCGGGATCGGCCGGCAGGTTCAGCTCCTTCAGCTTGGCATCGCCGACCGCCTTCATCGCATCGGCGTTCGAGGTGCCGTAGGCGTATTCGGTCACCAGCGCCTCGCCGGATTCGGGCTCGAGCCGGCTGTTGATGAAGTCGTAGGCGAGGTCCTTGTGCGGCGTGTCCTTGATCATCACGAAGCCGCAGACCCAGGTCAGCATGCCTTCCTTCGGGTTCATGAACTCGACCGGCACGCCCTGGCTCTTGAGGTTGTGCGCCGAGGCGTTCCAGGTCATGGCCGCCACCAGCTCGCCGGAGGCCAAAGCCTGTTCGACCGAGGTCAGGTCCGTCGTGTACATCTTCACCAGCGGACGCTGCTCCATCAGCACCGCCTTGGTCTTGGCGATCGCCGCATCGTCCATATTGAAGGGATCGACCCCGGCCAGCAGCGCGCCGACGATCGGGGTGTCGTGCACGGCGTCGATCATCGCGATCTTGCCGGCATACTGCTTGTCCCAGAGCATCTTCCAGGACATTTCCGGATTGGTGATCTTGTCGGTGCGATAGGTGATCGAGGTGTTGCCCCAATCCCAGGGCACCATCCAGGTCTTGTCGCCATCGACCAGGCCGGGCAGGTTGCGGAGCGTCGGGAAGATCTTGTCCCAGTTCTTGATCCGGGAGATATCCATCGGCTCGATCAGGCCGGCATCCTTCCAGCGCACCACCTTGTCGTAGCAGGGATGCGCAAGGTCCGGCTTGAACCCGGCCTTGACCTTGGTGAACGCCTCGTCGTCGTCGCCGAACTTGGAGACGTCGAGCGAATTGGGATGCGCCGCCTCGAACGACTTGTGAAATTCCGGCAGCTCATAGCCGTCCCAGGTGAAATAAGACAGCTTGTCCTGCGCCGCCGCCGGCGTCAGCGTCGCGGCGCCGATCAGCGCGATGCCCGCCACGGCACCGGCCAGCACGCCTCTCAATCTAGACATAAGGACCTCCTCGATTTTCGTTTGCGCGGGAAGGGACTCACCGGTCCCGCTTTCCGGTGGCATTCCGAATCATCGGCCGAATCATTGGGGCGTGGCGCGGCTCCTCCTCAGGATCTCGCCCAGCATCACCAGGATCAGAGACCCCATCAGCACGCAGGATCCCAGGGCCAGGATCTCCGGCAGCTTCTGCGGAAAGCGGAGCTGGCCCCAGATGTAGAGCGGCAGCGTGCTCCGCGTGCCGGCCAGGAAGAATGCGATCACGAACTCGTCGAACGACGTGAGGAAACACAGGATGAAGGCGCTGGCGATCGCCGAGGCCGAGAGCGGCAAGGTGATCTGCAGGAAGGTGCCGATCTCCTTGGCGCCGAGATCGAGTGCGGCTTCCTCCAAGGTGCGGTCGAGATCGACGAAGCGGCTGATCATGATCGAGACCGAGAGCGGGGTGCAGAACACCACATGCCCGATCGTGATCGCGATCAGCGAGTTGCCGACGCCGATCACGCGCAGCAGCACCAGCAGCGAGATGCCGAGGATGATCGAGGGAATGAGCAGCGGCATGATGCTGAGGCCGGTGATCGCCTTGCCGCCCTTCAACTTGAAGCGCACCAGCGCGAAGCCGCCCAGCACGCCGATCACCGTCGCGGCACTCGCCGCCACCAGGCCGACGCGGAAGCTGTTGCCGGCCGCCTCCAGCAGGGAATCGTTGACCGCGAGCGCGCGGTACCAGTCGAGGGTGAAGGAATCGAGCGGAAACTTGATGTGGATGCCGGAATTGAAGCTGAACAGCATGATGCAGGCGGAGGGGAGATAGAGCAGCACCGCGAACAGCGCCGTATAGCCCCAGAGCCATTCCCGGCCGATCCTGCGGAGGGTCGTGGCGCTGCTCATGCGGCCGCCGCCTCCGCGCGCTTCTTGAGCTGCTGGTGCAGGGCATAGATCGCGGCCAAAGGCAGCGCCACGGCCATGATGGTGGCGACCGACATGGCCGAGCCCGCCGGCCAGTCGTTGGCCTTGCCGAAGGCGGACTGGATCAGGTTCGCGACCATGGCGCCGTCCGGCCCGCCGATCAGCGTCGGCGTGATGTAATCGCCGACCGTCGGCACGAAGATCAGCAGCGCCGCCGAGATCACGCCCGGCATCGAGAGCGGGAGCACGATGCGGAGGAAATTGATATGCGGCCGTGCGCCGAGATCCGAAGCGGCCTCGATCAGCGATCGGTCGATCCGGTCGAGCGCCACGTAGATCGGCAGGATCGCGAAGGCGAGATAGGCGTGGGCGAGGGCGATCACCACCGTGCTCGGCCGATAGACCAGGGTCTGCAGCGGCTCGGAGATCAGATGGCTGTCGACCAGCAGTGCGTTGAGGATGCCGTTATAGCCGAGGATGATCTTCCAGCCGAAGATGCGCAGCAGATAGGAGGTGAAGAACGGCGCCGAGGCGACGACCAGCAGCGCATTCTTCATCCGCCCGGCCTTGAAGGAGATGAAATAGGCCGCCGGGTAGGCGAGCAGCAGGGTGACCGCGGTGACCGACAAGGCGATCACGATCGAGCGTCCCAGCAAGCGCCAGAACAGAGGCCGGCCGAGCTCCTCGACATAGGCATCGGTGGTGAGGCTGGTGAAGAGCTTCACCACATCGACGGTCTGGAAGCTCAGCGCCACGATGAGGGCGAGGCTGACCAGCACGGTGAGGATGGTGGTGACGCAGAGCGGCGTCACCAGCGCATACCGTTTCCAGAGCGTGCCTCGGCCGCTGGTCATGAGGCTGGCGTTCCAATCGAGGTCGGCGCAGGGTTGCGACCCGGTCTTGGTGCCGGATTGTCGCTGATCATGATTCCTAGCCATCGCCAGGGTGAAAAATCAACAGCTTTTATTCTGTTGTGAAAGAGAGCCGATGTCAGACCGTCCCGGATTCCGGATCCGCCCGTATCGCGAGGACGACCTCTCGGCGATCCGCGCCATGCTGGACGGGCTGCAGGAATACGAATGCACGCTCGAGGCGAACCGCGCCCATTGGGCCGATGGCGGCGGCGCCTATGCCGATTGGATGCTGGAAGAGGCCGGGCAGAATGCCGGCGTCGTCCTGCTGGCGGTCGCGGATAACGAGGTGTGGGAAAGCGGGCCGGTCGGCCTGCTGACCTGCTGGCGGGCCGAGGATGCGAGCGACATCACCGTGGTGCCTGCCGCGCGGGTGCACCTCTATGTCTCGGAGCTGTTCGTGGCGGAGGCCTGGCGCGGCAAGGGCGTCGCCGCGGCGCTGCTGGCGGCGGCCGAGTCCCATGCGCGCCGGCTCGGCATCGCCCAGGTCACGATCGGCAGCCTGGCGGCCAATGCCGCCGCCCGCCGTGCCTATGCCAAGGCCGGGTTCGAGGAATACGAGATCCTGTTGAGGAAACGTTTACCACCGCAGGACTAAACTCCGGCATTGCCCGGGAGGAACGCTGCCATGGAAAAACTGAAATTTCTGTCCGACAAGGTGCACGGCATCCTCGATTACGGCGTGGTCGTCATCTTCGCGCTGGCGCCGAGCCTGCTCGGCATCGTCGGAACGGCCGCCTTGCTCTGCTATGCCTTGGCCGTCATCCATCTGCTCATGACGTTCTTCACCGACATGCCGCTCGGCGTGGTGAAGGTCATCCCGATCAAGCTGCATGGCACGATCGAGCTGATCGTCGGCCTGGCGCTGATCGTCGTGGCCTGGACGGTCTCCGACCTGATGAGCGGGCAGCTCTTCTTCACCCTGATGGGCGCGATCATCTTCTTCGTCTGGGTCTCGTCGAATTACGGCGACGCCAAGATCCAGGCGGCCGCCTGACGGCTCACCGGCGCTCGATCGCGCGCCAGCCGATATCGCGGCGGCAGAATCCGCCCGGCCAGTCGATCGCATCGACCGCGCGATAGGCGCGTTCCTGCGCCTGGAGCACGGTCTTGCCGGTCGCGGCGATGCCGAGCACCCGACCGCCGCTGGCGGTGATGTCGCCGGCTTCGTTGCGCCGGGTTCCCGCATGGAACACGGTGACCCCCTCGACCTGCGACGCCGCCTTCAGCCCGCGGATCCGCGTCCCGGTCTCCGGCCGCTCGGGGTAGCCCTTGGCCGCCATCACCACGACCAGGGCGGTGTCGTCCGACCAGCGCAGGTCGAAGCGCGAGAGCGTTCCGTCGCGCACCGCCATCAGCGCCGGAAGCAGGTCGGATTTCATCCGCAGCATGATCGCCTGGCATTCGGGATCGCCGAAGCGGACGTTGAACTCGATCAGCTTCGGCCCGTCCCGGGTCACCATGATGCCGGCGAACAGCACGCCCTTGAACGGTCGGCCCTCGGCCGCCATGCCGGCGACGGTCGGGCGGATGATCTCGTCCATGATCGCGGCTTCGACCGCCTTGGTCGCCACCGGTGCCGGAGAATAGGCGCCCATGCCGCCGGTATTGGGGCCGGTATCGCCGTCGCCGACCCGTTTGTGATCCTGCGCCGAGACCAGCGGCAGAGCATGCGTCCCATCGACCAGTGCGAAGAAGCTCAGCTCTTCGCCGTCGAGATATTCCTCGACCACGATCTGCGTCGAGGCCTTGCCGAACTTGCCCTCGTTCAGCATCGCATCGATCTCGTCCTCGGCCTCGGCGAGGCTGGCGCAGATGACGACGCCTTTGCCGGCGGCGAGGCCGTCGGCTTTGATCACGATCGGCGGCGTGAACCGGCGCGCGAAGGCCTTGGCGCTCTCCGCATCGGCGAAGCGGGCGTAGCGCGCGGTCGGTATGCCGTACTTCGCGGCGATATCCTTCATGAAGCCCTTGGAGCCTTCCAGCTCCGCCGCCTGGGCGCTCGGGCCGAAGGCCGCGACCCCGGCTGCCTCCAGCCGGTCGGCGAGGCCCTTCACCAGGGGCGCTTCAGGCCCGATGACCACCAGGTCGATCTTCTCCCGCCGGGCGAAGGCGACCAGGCCATCGATATCCTCGGCGCCGATCATCACGCATTCCGCCTCCTCGGCGATCCCGGCATTACCGGGCGCGCAATAGAGCTTGTCGCAGAGCGGCGAGGCGGCGAGTTTCCAGCAGAGCGCATGTTCCCGGCCGCCCGAACCCACCACCAGAATGCGCATATAGTCAGCTCCCGAGCGATTGGCGGCGAGGGATACCACAGATCCCCCGGCCGTGACAGAATACGGACATGAGCAATAACGATTCTCCGGCCACTTCCAAGCCACCGGAGCACAATCTTGGCGAGATCAGCGTCAGCGAGCTCGCCGGGGCGATCAAGCGCACCCTCGAAGGCCGTTTCGACCGGGTCCGCGTGCGCGGCGAGATCTCCGGCTTCAAGCGCGCGGGGTCGGGCCATCTCTACATGATGCTCAAGGACGACGCGGCGGCGATCAAGGCGGTCTGCTGGCGCTCGACCGCGCTTCGGCTCGGCCTGGCCGTCGAGGACGGGATGGAGGTGATCGCCACCGGCCGCATCACGTCCTATGCCGAGCGTTCGGAATACCAGCTCGTCATCGACCGGATCGAGCTCGCGGGCATCGGCGCCTTGTTGAAGATGATCGAGGAGCGGCGGAAGAAGCTCGCCGCCGAAGGCCTGTTCGACGCCGGGCGCAAGCGCAAGCTGCCGATGCTGCCCGAGGTGATCGGCGTCGTCACCTCGCCGAGCGGCGCCGTGATCCGCGACATCCTGCATCGGCTCGCCGACCGCTTCCCGCGCCGGGTGCTGGTCTGGCCGGTCCAGGTGCAGGGCGAGGATGCGGCGCGCCAGGTGGCGGCGGCCATCCGCGGCTTCAACGCGCTCAAACCCGGCGGCGGGGTGCCGCGGCCCGATCTCCTCATCGTCGCGCGCGGCGGGGGCAGCATCGAGGACCTGATGCCGTTCAACGAGGAGGCCGTCATTCGCGCCGCGGCCGAGAGTGCCATCCCTCTGATCTCCGCCGTCGGGCATGAGACCGACCACACGCTGATCGATTTCGCCTCCGACCGTCGCGCGCCGACGCCGAGTGCGGCCGCGGAGATGGCGGTGCCGGTCCGCAACGACCTCTTCAACGAGATGCATCATTGCGCACAGCGTCTGTTCGGCGCCTTCGCGCGGCGGATGAACGAGTGGCGCCTGACGGTCGAGGGCCTGGGCCGCGGATTGCCGGACCCGCAGCGCCTGCTGCAGGAGCGCGGTCAGCAGCTCGACCAATGGGCCGAACGCTGGGCCAATGCGCGGCAGCCTTTGTTCCATCGCCGGCGCGATCTCATCGCCAACCTGGCCGCGCACCTGAAGACGCCGGGCGAGCAGATCGCCGCCGCGCGGGCGGCGCTGCAACTCGAATCCAGTCATCTGCGCGCGGCGATGCGGCATGCTTTGGAGCGCCAGGACCGGCAGTTGGAGCGGGCGGCGGCCGGGCTCACCCGGCGGAATCTCGATCAGGTCCTGGAGCGCAAGGCCCATGCGCTGGACGCCCTGGGGCGACTCCTGGAGAGCTACTCCTACGATCAGGTCTTGAAGCGCGGCTTCGCGCTGGTGCGGAACGCCGGCGGTCAGCCCGTGTTTGCCGGGGGAGGAATCGGCCCGGGACAAAGGCTTCGCCTGCAGTTCCACGACGTCGAGGTGCCCGTGGTGACGGAAGGAAAGCCGGCGTCGCGCCGCCCGGCATCCGGCAAGAGCGGCGTCGCAGACGATCAGGGATCGTTGCTCTGATCGCGCACTCGGAGGAACCCTTCCCCGAGACATCTGTTAAGAATCGGGGGTGGGCTGTGTCGAATCGGTGGAGTCGGGTATTTGCCTGAACCGGGGGCAGCGGGCCGTGAGGAGCCGCGTATTCTGATCGTCGAGGACGATTTCTTCGTCGCGCTTGATCTGGAAGCGGGTCTGACCGATGCCGGCATGAAGGTGATCGGCCCGGCCCGGACGGCCGAGGAGGCCGTGGCGCTCGCCCGTGCCGAGAAACCTCTGCTTGCCGTCATGGATATTCGCCTCGCCAGCGCCCGCGACGGGATCGACGCGGCGCTCGATCTCTACCGCGACCTCGGCATCCGCTCGATCTTCGCCAGCGCTCATGCCGATGCCAGCTTCCGCAAGCGCGCCGAGCCGGCCTCGCCGCTGGGCTGGCTGCAGAAGCCCTATACCGTCGATGCCGTGGTCAGCACGGTGCGCCGGGCGATCACCACACTCGATCCGACTCATTAGCCGCACCCGTGCTTGACGGGGGTGGAGCCCGGCCCATACTGCCGGGACGCGCCGGGGGCAAGGCGGGCGCAGGGACGAACGGGGCATGAGCGAAATCACCGATCTCAAGGACTGGATCTGGACTCCGCCGACCGGCCGGGGTGCCGCCGCCTTCGTGCTCTGCTTCTCGCTGGACGAGTTCTCGCGCAACCGCGAGGGATTGGATTTCCTCAAGGCGTTCTCGGACCGCGCTGAGCAGTTCGCCAAGGGCCGCGGCTGCGACTTCATCCGCATCTCGATCAGCAACGCCGTGCTGACGATTTCGGACCAGGAGATGATCGTCGCGGGCGTCGTCTCGGAGATCAAGCTGATCCTGCTCCGCATGATCGGCCGCATGCTGCCCGACTATTTCGGCGCGGTGGATGTCAATCGCCTGGCGCAGCTCTTCGATCTCCGGCGCGATCGGGACCGCGCGCTGCAGGTGATCGACCGCATGGAGAAGAGTGCGGCCGACGTCAACAGCCTCAGCAGCATGATGGACCTGCTGATGATGGAGCACATCACCAAGGTGGAGCACAGCCATCGGCAGCTTGGCGATGCGCGTTTCGCCGACCTGTTCGTGCGCAGCCAGCAGATCGCGCTCAACGATCCCAGCCGCGGCATCCAGCCGGTGATGACCGAGTTCTTCATCAGCATGTCGGCCATTCGCCAGCACCTGCTGGTCGGCGTCGACATGCGGCACAACAAGAACGTCTTCAACCAGCTCACGGTGACGCTCGACCGCATCCTGCTGAAATGCATCGACCGCGTGCGCCGGCCGGAGCAGCGCTGTTCCTTGAACATCAACATCGAGAGCGTGTTCGCCAACGAGTTCGAGGCGTTCGAGAAGCGCTCCTTGAACTCGCTCCGGCCGTTCAATTTCGAGTTCCGCGCCAGCGACGTGATGGCGAACTTCACCGAGTTCATCGCCGCGCGGGACCTGATCCAGTCGCGCGGCGGCACGATCGCGCTCGACGGCCTCTCGCCGCAGATGATCGGCATCATCGACGTCAGCCAGCTCCAGGCCAATATGGCGAAGGTCTTCTGGCAGGCGGGGATCGGCCCCGAGCTGATGCGCCGGCAGGCCCAGTTCGAGCGGCTGCGCAATGCCGGCGTCGTGCTGGCTTTGGCCCGGGTCGACGATCCCGAAGGCTTTGCCACGGGACGCGACATGCGATTCGGCCTGCTGCAAGGTTTCGAGATCGACCGTCAGCTCGCGACTCCGGCGCCGGTGCCGATCCACGAGCCGTTCAATCCGTTCCCGACCTGACGTCGGGCGAATGCCGCTCGACAGCGTTTGAAACTCGGACCATGCTTCCGGCATGGCAAGTTGGGATGGTTCCAAAGGCAGCGTCGAGGCACTTCACCGATATTGGAACAGCCGCGCGGGAGGACGGGCGCCACAGCGCAGCGACATCGACCCGGCGGAGATCAAGCCGCTGCTGCCCTTCCTCTACATCGTCCGATATGAGCGCAATCCGTTTCGGGTGCGCTACATCCTGACCGGGACCGAGGCCGATCGCTGGAACGGGTTCAACCTCACCGGCCGCACGATCGACGAGTTCCTGCCGACCGATGCCTACGGCGCCAACCGCGTCCTGCTCGACGCCTATGCCAAGGCCTTCGAGACCGCCGCGCCGGTCTTCGGTACGTATAACTGGCCCACCCGCGCCGGCTATATGCTCGAAGTGCGCTTCGGCATGTTCCCCTTGCGCGTCGGCGAGCGGATCGAGCAATGCCTCGCCATCGAGGATTATTCCGGCTTCCCGCCGCAGATGGCCGATGAAGGCGTCCCCTTCGAGGACGTGCCGAAAACCGCAGGCGACGAGAAGGGCTAGTAGCCCTCGGCGTTCTCAGTCATCACGGCGTCGAGGCGCCGGTTCTCGGTGAAGAGCCGGAGATGCTCCGGCCAATCCACGCCGGGCTTGAGCTTCGGATCCGGGACCGCGGCGCCGACCACCTGCGCGATCGGGATGACGCCGGCCCAGCAGTCGAGCGCGTAGTCGGGCTCGTCGTCCTTGGGCGGGCCGACCCGCACCTTGGCCGAGGCTTCCTCGATGTCCATGAACAGCACGCTGGTGCCCTTCGCCTCCTGCGGGTCGATCGGGCGCAGGGTCGGGTTGCGGCCGGGCATGACGCGATCGACGAAGCGGTTGAGGTGATGGATCTTCTCGGCGGCATCCTCGACGATCTGCGCGGTGCCGAAGGCCATCACCGAACGATAGTTGATCGAGTGATGGAAGCCCGACCGCGCCAGGACCAGTCCGTCGAGATGGGTGACGGTGAGGCAGACCGGAATGCCTTTCGCCTGCATGCGCAGCATGCGGCTCGCCGCCGAGCCGTGCCAGTAGAGGCGGTCGCCGTCGCGCCAATAGGCGGTCGGGGTCACGAAGGGCTGGCCGTCAATGATGTAGCCGATATGGGCGATCATGCCGGCATCGAGGATGGCGAAGACGGTCTCCCGGTCGTAATGGCCGCGCTCGTGCAGGCGCTTGACCCTGGACTTGTCGGTGGGCGTGAAGGCGTTCATGGCAGGTCTCCTTGTCGGTGGATTCCTAGCCGTTGAGTGGTTCCTCGAAAAGCGCCACTATGCGCTATCCAGCAGAACCACTTCGGAGGAGCCATGCCCCGGCGCGTCGGCAAGGGAAGCCTGCTCAGCCTGGCCGTGCGGCCCGAGATCGGTTCCAAGGGTGGCGACGAGCCGCTCAGCCGTCAGGTCTATGCGGCCTTCCGCCAGGCGATCCTCGACGGACGGCTCGGCGCCGGCGACCGCCTGCCGGCGAGCCGTGTGATGGCGGCCGATCTCGGCGTCTCGCGCAACACCGCGCTGGCGGCGATCGAGCAACTCGTGAGCGAAGGCTATCTCGAGACCCGGCGCGGCTCGGGCTGCTATGTGGCGGAAAGCCTGCCCGATGCGCGGCCCGCGCCGGTCGCGGCGAAGCGCATGGTGCAGCCGCTTCCCGTCAAGCTGTCGCGGCGCGGGCAGGGGCTGGTGGCGACCCCGCCCTCGGTCTCGCCGCCGACGGAATCCGAGCGGCCGGCACGATGGTTTCCCTGCTTCCTGCCCGGCATGCCGGATTGCAGCGACTTCCCCTTCGCCTTGTGGACCAGATTGCTGGCGCGCGCCTGGCGCCAGCCGCGATCCGAGCTGGTGCTGGGCGGCGATCCCGCCGGACATCGCGATCTGCGGCAGGCGGTCGCCGATTATCTGCGTCATGCGCGCGGCGTGATGTGCGATGCCGAGCAGGTCTTGATCCTGTCCGGCATCCGGCAGGCGGTCGATCTCACCTGCCGCTTGCTGCTCGATCCGGGCGATGCGGTCTGGCTGGAAAATCCCTGCTATCCCGGCCTGCGCGCCGCGATCGCGGCATCCGCGGCGAAGCTCGTCCATGTGCCGGTGGATGAGGAGGGAATGGCGGTCGATCGCGCCCTGGCCATGGCGCCCAAGGCACGGCTCGCCTGCGTGGCGCCGTCGCATCAGTTTCCGCTGGGCGCCATGCTGTCGCTGCAGCGCCGGCTGCAGCTGCTTGCCTGGGCGCGGGAGGCGGGTGCCTGGATCCTGGAGGACGATTATGACAGCGAGTTCCGCTACGAGGGGAGGCCGCTCGCGACATTGCAGAGCCTCGATGAAGATCGCGTGATCTATGTCGGCTCGCTTTCCAAGGTGATGTTCCCGTCCTTGCGTATCGCCTACCTGGTGGCGCCGCGCACGCTGGCGCCTGCCTTCCGCAGCGCGCGCGCCGCGATCGACGAGCATCCGCCGATGACGCCGCAGCCGGCGCTGGCAGCGTTCTTCGCTGAGGGCCACCTCGCGGCGCATGTGCGGCGGCAGCGCAAGCGCTATGCCGAACGGCAAGGGCGGCTGTTGATGCTGGCCGCGCGGCATCTTGCCGGCAAGCTGGAGATCGCCGCCGACCCGGCGGGGCTGCATCTGCTGGCGACGCCGGTCAAAGCCACCGCCGCCCGCAGCGACAGCGAGCTGTCGCGCGGGCTCGCGGCGGCGGGAATCATTGCACCGCCGCTCGGCAACTACTATGTCGGTCGGAAGCGGCGCAGCGGATTGCTTCTCGGCTATGCCGCCGTGCCGGAGGCGATGATGGAGCCGGCGGTGAAACGCATGGCGGAGGTATTGCCCGGATGATGACCAGACTTGCCTGCGCCGCCGCCCTGGCCTTGCTCGGTCTCGCCGCTTGCGGCCACGATCCGGCTTCGGAGCAGCCGAGCGGAGTCTCGGCGGTGTCGAATGGGCCGCCGCAGCGCATCCCATGGCGCGCGACGGCGGTGGCCGGCGACGATTCCGCGCAGGTCTTCGACAATGCGGTCGAGGAGATCTCCGAGATCCTGGCGGCGCGCGGGGTGCATCCGATCGACCGCTTCACCTCCGACCCGATGGTGGCGCGCGCCGATCTGCCGATCGCGACGGCGCAGTCGGTGTCGGACGCGCTCGATGCCGCCAAGCCTCAGCCGGGGCAGGGATGTCTCGTGTTCATCACGTCGCATGGCTCGCGCGGCGGCGTGCTGATGCGCGACGATCTCGACAACCGGCAGATCCTCGATCCCTCGGCGCTCGGGCGCATCCTTGATCAGGGCTGCGGCAAGGCGCCGACCGTCGCCATCGTCTCGGCCTGTTTCAGCGGCATCTTCATCGGCGGCGTGACCGAGGCGCCGAACCGCATCATCCTCACTGCCGCGCGCGACGACCGCACCTCGTTCGGCTGCGGGCATGAGGAGCAGTTCACCTATTTCGACGGCTGCCTGTTCAAGGCCTGGCCGGATTCGCAGAGCTGGCAGGCCCTGTTCCTGGCGACCGAAGCCTGCGTGCGGCGCAAGGAGGACGCGCTCGGCTTCCGGCATTCCGAGCCGCAGGCCTATTTCGGATCGGCGGTGAAGGACCTGGGATTGCCCTGAGCGGTCAGTGGCCGCGGCGCTTCCGCGTCTTCGCGGCCTTGCGGGCGGCGGCCTTGCGCGCCGCTTTCGGGCGCTTGGCGGCGGCTTTGCCCCCTATCTTTCCGCCCTTCTTGGCGGGCTTCTTGTTGGTCTTCTTGCCCCGGCCGGAGCCGGACTTCTTGCCGCCCTTGTCCATGGCGTTGACGGTGGCCCAGGCGCGGCGTTCGGCCTCGTTCTTGGAGGTGCCGCGCTTCTCGTAGCCTTCTTCGATATGCTCGGCCTTGCGCTTCTGCTTGTTGCTGTATTTCGCCTTGCTGCCGCGCGCCATGCGACTGCTCCCACTGCGCAGACCGAGAATTGGGCGGGCCACGGACAGGGGCATCATTCACGGACTGTAGAACTTTTCCCCTGCCAGACCCGTGCAGCCCTAACCGCGGGGCCTGCAGGTGGTTCCGCCCGAAATTGCCTCACGCTCTCGCCGTCCGGGATTGCGCGGCCAGGCGGATCATGCTGATCGCACCGGCGCCGAGGGCAAAGCCGGCCCCGATGGCGAGGCCCAGATGCGGCGCATGGAGGTCGCTGGTGAGGCCGAAGAGCAGCAGCAGGACCACACTGCCGGCAGTCTGGCCGCTCAAGCGCGCCATGCCCTGCATGCCGCCGGCGGCACCGCTGCGCTCGCGCGGCGCGGCGAGCAGCATGTTTCGGTTGTTCGGAGTCTGGAACAGGCCGAAGCCGAGGCCGCTCAGCATCAGGAACGGAATGAGCGGCACGAGGCTGCCATGCAGCGGCCAGAAGGCGGCGAGCGCCAGTCCGGCGGCGAGCGAGACGCCGCCCACGATGCAGAGCGTGTCGTTGGAGAAGCGGTCGGCGAGGCGACCGGAGAGCGGCGCGACCACGGCCACGGTCAGCGGCCAGGCCGTCATCACCAGGCCGGCGGTGCCGGCGCTGCGCCCCAATTCGTGCTGCAGATAGAACGGCAGTGCGACGAAGCCAGCCATCTGGCCGATGAAGCAGCAGACCGATGCGATCACCGAGAGGCGGAAGGTGCGCTCGCGCAGCAGGTCCAGCGGGATCAGCGGGCTGGTCCGCGGCAGCTCGCGCCGGACCAGCAGGATAAGGGCGATCGCGGCCGCGGCCAGCACGCCGATGCCGAGGCGGGGTTCGGCGATCGCGCGGTCGATCCCGAAGAACAGGCCGCCGAAAGCGCCGGCATTGAGCGCGATGCTGGCGATGTCCAGCCGGCGTCCCTGGGCGCGGACCAGGGGCAGGGCCGAGGCGGTGGCGAGGGTGACGATGCCGACCGGGATGTTGACCGCGAACAGCCAGGGCCAGCCGGCGACCGAGAGGATGGCGGCGCCGATCGACGGACCCGCGGCGCCTGAGAGGGCGACGGCGATCGCGTTCCAGCCGATCGCCGCCCCCAGCAGGCGCTTGGGATAGATGAAGCGCAACAGGCCGACGGCGAGCGCCATCACCGCGGCACTGCCGACGCCCTGGACAAATCGGGCGATCACGAGCATCGGCAGCGAGGTCGAGAAGGCGCAGGCGGCGGAGGCGAGGGTGAAGAGCACCACGCCCAGCATGAAGACCCCGCGATAGCCGAACCGCTCGCCGGCCGCGCCGGCCGGCAGCAGGAACATCACGATCGCGAGCTGATAGGCGGTCACCACCCAGACCGAGGCGCCGGACGTGACGCCGAGCGACTGCGCGATGGTCGGCAGCGCGAGATTCGCAATCGCCGCATCCAGCACGACCAGGACGATCGCGGCGAGGACCGCCGTCATGGCGACGTAGCGGCGGGGCGTCGGCAGTCCGTCGGCCTCGGCCGTGTCGGATGGCGATCCGGCGGTGCGGGCCGGCGGGTCTTGAGGCCGGAGAACGGTGTCGGCGGTGGCGGGGGACATGGGAGGCTCGCAAATTCGTTTTGGCGTCGGATGCAAACTTGGCCGCAGCCGCCGCCGAGCGGAAGGCGCGTCCTGCGCAGTTCATCCCTGCACGCGGCGCCGGGGCTCGGCATGGAGCCCGGCGTCGCGCGCATGCTATCGTCCGCCAGGGGAGCATGCATGCCGGATATCGATTTCAATCTCCTGATCGCCCTGGAAGCGCTGCTGGCGGAGGGCACGGTCGCCGGGGCGGCGCGGCGCCTGAAGCTCAGCGAATCCGCGATGAGCCGGACCTTGGCACGGCTGCGGGCGGCGACCGGCGATCCGCTCCTGGTGCGGGCCGGGCGCGACATGGTGCCGACGCCGCGGGCCGAGGAACTGCGCCAGCAGGTCGGCGCCCTGGCCCAGTCGGTGCGCGACGTGCTCCGCCCTTCCGGCGACGGCTTCGATCCCGGCGGCCTGGAGCGGACCTTCGCGGTGCGCGCGAATGAGGGCTTCGTCGAAGCCTTCGCGGCGCGGCTGCTCTCGGCGCTGACGGTTGCGGCGCCGCGGGTGCGCCTGCACTTCACCCCCAAGCCCGACAAGGAGGTCTCGCCGCTGCGCGAGGGGCTGATCGATCTCGATATCGGCGTGCTGGGCGGCCAGGCCGGGCCGGAGGTGCGGGTGCAAGCCCTGTTCCGCGACCGCTTCCTCGGCTTTGCACGCGAGCAGCATCCGTTGTTCGACGCCGCGATCACGCCGGAGCGCTATGCCGGCTTCGGCCATGTGGTCACCTCCCGGCAGGGCAAGCCGGTCGGACCCGCCGACGACGCGCTGGCGGCGCTGGGACTGACGCGCCCGGTGGTGGCGATGGTGCCGAGCTTCCCGGCGGCGCTGGCGATCGTCTGCCGCTCGGACCTGCTGTCGCTGGCACCGGAATCCTACTTGCGCGCGGTCGCCGAGTTCCGCGGCGGGTTCCGCACCTTCCCGCTGCCGGTCGAGACCCAGGCGATCACCATCTCGCTGATGTGGCATCCCAGGATGGACGCCGATCCCGGCCACCGCTGGCTGCGGCGTCTGATCCAGGAGATCTGCCGGGA
>DASZYM010000380.1:0-5015 GCA_035545355.1 Dongiaceae bacterium | reverse complement strand
GCGGAATGGGGCGTCATCATCAATGACGGTAAGAACTTCATGAGCACGGCCTGGTGGATCGGCGTATATCCCGGTATCGCCATCGTGCTGGCTGGTGTGGGCTTCAGCCTGGTCGGGGACGGCCTCGCCGACATCCTGAGGAGACGTCGGTGAACGCCATCCAGACCGCCAGGGTCGAGACCGGGGCGCTGCTCTCGGTCCGCGATCTCCGCGTGACCTTCGGCTCCACGCGCGGTGCCCTGACCGCCGTGGACGGCGTGGATCTCGACGTGCGTCCCGGCGAAGTGCTCGGCATCGCCGGGGAATCCGGCTCGGGCAAAAGCGTTACACTCCGCGCCATCCTCGGCCTGATCCATGCGCCGGGGCTGGTCGACGGCCAGGTGTTCTGGCGCGGCCGCGATCTCAGGACGCTTCCGCAGCGGCAACTCCGAAAGGTCCGCGGCGGCGAGATCGGCATCATCTTCCAGGAGCCGATGACCGCGCTGAACCCGGTGTTGACCGTCGGGATGCAAATCCTTGAGAACCTGAAAGAGCATACCCAGCTCGATGCCGCAGGCCGGCGGAAGCGCGCGACCGAGCTCCTGGACCTTGTCGGCATCCCCGCGGCGCAGTCGCGGCTGAACGACTATCCACATCAATTCTCCGGCGGCATGCGCCAGCGCGCGATGATCGCCATCGCACTCGCATCCAATCCCAAGTTGCTGCTGGCCGACGAGCCCACGACGGCTCTCGACGTCACCATTCAGGATCAGATCCTGAAGCTGATTCTGCGTCTGCGTAGCGAGATGAACATGAGCGTGGTGCTGGTCACCCACGATCTCGGTGTGATCGCCCAGACCTGCGACCGCCTGGCGGTGATGTATGCCGGCCGGGTGGTCGAGACAGGCCCGGTCACCGCTCTCTTCAAGGAGCCGCGGCATGCCTACACGCTGGGCCTGCTGAATTCCGTGCCGCGCGCCGACCTGGCACGCCAGCCGCTGAGCTCGATCTCCGGCCAGCCGCCCCTCCTCTTCCAACTGCCGCCGGGCTGCGCCTTCGCGCCGCGGTGCCGGTTCATGACCCAGGGCTGCACCGAGGCGAAGCCGCCGCTGGTCGAGGTGGCGACCGACCATCGCAGCGCGTGCATCCACCACGACAAAGTCGCGCAGGCCAAGCCATGACCGAGGCGACGCCCCTGATCGCGGTCAGCGACCTCGCCATGCAATTCGCGCGGCGCCATCCGCTCTCCGAACGCATCGCCGGCAAGCCGCAGCAGATCGTCCACGCCCTGAACGGCGTCAGCTTCACGGTCCGGCGCGGCGAGACCCTGGGCATCGTCGGCGAATCCGGCTGCGGCAAGTCCACCCTCGCCCGCTGCCTGGTGCGCCTCAACACGCCGAGTGCCGGCAGCGTAACCTATGCGGGGACGGATGTCCTGAAGCTCGAAGGCGCGGCACGGCGCAACTATCACCGCCGCGTGCAGATGGTGTTCCAGGACCCCTACAGCTCGCTGAACCCGCGCATGACGGTGCGCCAGACCCTGGCCGAAGCGATCAAATTCCATGGCCTGCGCCGGGGCGCGGCGATCGGGACGCGGATCGCCGAGCTGCTGGACCTGGTCCGCCTGCCCAGCGATGCCGGCGAGCGCTATCCCCACGAATTCAGCGGCGGCCAGCGCCAGCGCATCGGCATCGCCCGCGCCCTGGCCGTCGAGCCGGAATGCCTGATCGCCGACGAACTCGTCTCGGCGCTCGACGTCTCGGTCCAGGCGCAGATCGTCAACCTGCTGCTCGAGCTGCAGGAGCGCTTGCACCTGACGGTGCTCTTCATCGCCCATGACCTGCGGCTGGTGCGGCATATCTCGCACCGGGTCGCGGTCATGTATCTCGGCAAGATCGTCGAGCTCGCCGAGACCGAGCAGCTCTTCAGCAGGCCGGCGCATCCCTACACGGCGGCACTCCTGAAGGCCGCGCCGGAGCTCGATCCCGGCCGTCGCTCGACCGTGGATGCGGTGCGCGGCGAGCTGCCGAGCCCGATCGCCATCCCATCAGGCTGCCCCTTCCATCCGCGCTGTCCCTATGTGTTCGATCGCTGCCGGGTCGAGCTGCCGCTGCTGACGCCCCGCTCGGAGACGCAGTTCGCCGCATGCCATCTGGATTCGCTGCCGCGCGTGAACTAACGCCTAAATGGGGCGTCATTGCCGGGCTTGACCGGGCAATCTCTTTCAGGATGGAACAAGATGCCCGGGTCAAGCCCGGGCATGACGATTTGGGTTCAAGAGGCGTCGCCCTCCAGCGCCAGAAGATCGTCGCGACCGAAATTCACGGCCACCTCGCTGCCATATTCCGGCGGCGGCGTCCCGGGATTGTTCAAGGCGTCCAGCAGCACGGCGTTGTCCTTGAGATTGACCCGGATGCGGATGATCGAGCCCAGGAAGCTCACCTGCTCGATCGTCCCGCGGAGCGTATTGCGTCCGTTGGTTCCCGCGCCGAGTGTCACCGCCTCCGGGCGCAGCGCGAAGGATTGCGTCTTGCCCGTCGCCAGATGACCGAGTCCGCGCGCGGCGAATACCTCCTGGCCATCCACCGCCACGCGTCCGCTCGCCGCATCCAGGACTTCGCCCTTCAGGATGCTGAGCGTGCCGACGAAGGAGGCGACGAAACGGGTGCGTGGATGGTTGTAGATCTCGAAGGGCGTGCCGACCTGTTCCATGCGACCTTCGCTCATCACCACGATGCGATCGGAGATCGACAGTGCCTCCTCCTGGTCGTGGGTCACATAGATCGTGGTGATGCCGAGCTTGCGCTGCACCGCGCGGATCTCCTCGCGCAGCGAGATACGGATTTTCGCATCGAGGGCCGAGAGCGGCTCGTCGAGCAGCAGCACCTCGGGATTGACCGACAGCGCCCGCGCCAGCGCCACGCGCTGCTGCTGGCCGCCGGAGAGCTGGCTGGGATAACGGTCGCCGAGCTTGGGCAGCTTGATGAGCGCCAGCATCTCCCCGACGCGGGTCTTGATCTCGCCGCGGGGTCGTTTCGCGATCTTCAGGCCGTAGGCGATGTTCTCGGCCACGGTCATGTTCGGGAACAGCGCATAGGATTGGAACACCATGCCGATCTTGCGTTGGTTCGCCCGAAGCCTAGTCACATCCTTGCCGCCGATGACGATCGATCCCGAATCCGGCTGCTCGAAGCCGGCGACCATCCGGAGTGTCGTGGTCTTGCCGCAACCCGAGGGACCCAGGAACGAGATGAACTCGCCCTTCTCGACCGCGAGGTTGAAATCCTGGACGACCCGATTGCCGCCAAAGGTCTTCTGCAGGTCCGCGATTTCCAGGAAGGCCATGACTTATCCTAATAGGCGGTGGGCGCAACGCCGCCCTTGCGGCCGCGTCCCAGCAATTGGATGACGCCCATGCAGCCCCAGGTCACCAGGAAGGTGATCACGGCCAGGGCTGCAGGCTCATAGGCCCGGTTGGCGCCGATCAGCTGCAGGTACGGACCGAAGGCCGGACGGTCCAGCAGGCTGGCGATGGTGAACTCGCCGATCACCGTGGCGAAGGTCAGGAAGGCGCTGCTGACGATCGCCACCCGAAGGTTGGGCAGGATCACGCCGAACAGGATCGATGGCCAGCCCGCGCCGAGACTTTCGGCTGCCTCGGTCAGGGTCCTCACATCGATCGCCTGCAAGCCGGTGTCGATCGCGCGGTACATATAAGGCAGCGCCAGCGTGATGTAACTGCAGGCCAGCAGCGTGTCGGTCGACCACGAGGCCGAGGTCATGGGCAGCCAGGACGAGCTGTTGTAGATCCGGACATAGCCGAACACGAGAATGATCGCGGGGATCACCAGGGGCATCAGGGTAATGAACTCGACGATCGGCCGCAGACGCGGCAGCTTGAGCTGGATCCAGTAGGCGGTCGGCACCACCAGCAGCGTCCCGAAGACGATGGTCGCGATCGAGAGCGTGGTCGAATAGAGGAAGCTCTCCTGGAAGCGGTAATCGTTGAACACATTTTCATAGGCGGCGAAGCTGTACGTCCCACGCTTCAGCCGCAGCGAGAATTCGAAGGTGCAGGCCAGCGGCACGAAGAAATAGACCGCCGAGAGCAGCATGATGATGCCGGAAACGAGGCGGTTGCGCTTCATCGCAGGTCGCGCCTCGTCCGCGCACGCATGAAGATGTAGATCAGGTTCGAGAGCACGGTGATCACCACCATGCCCAAGGCGATCGCATAACCGAGATTCTGGTCATGCAGCACGTCGCCCCGGATCTGGGCGAACAGCATGATGGTGACGAGATTGATGCCGCTGCCCATCAGGCCGTAGGCCGTCGCCACCGCCCCGAAGGCATTGGCGAAGAGCAGCACCGTCGTGCCCGCGAGGCTCGGCCAGAGGATCGGGATCGCGACATAGCGCCAGAAATGCCAGGCGCTGCCGCCGAGGATGTCCGACGCCTCGCGCCATTCGCGCTTGAGGCCGTCGAGCGCAGGCACCAGGATCAGCACCATCAGCGGGATCTGGAAATAGAGATAGGCCAGCACCAGGCCCCAGAAACTGGTGATGTTGAATCCGTGATCGTAGAGCTTGAAACCGAAGGCGTTGAACAGCAGCGCCGTGATGAGTCCCGTGCGCCCGAGGGTCGCGAGGAAGGCGAAAGCCAGCGGAATGCCGGCAAAATTGGGTGCCACGCCGCAGAAGGTCATCAGCACCGGCCGCACCCAGCGCGGCAGCGCGCCCATGACACCGGCATAGGCGAGCAGCAGCCCGATCACCGCCCCGCCGATCGCCGAATAGGCGCTGACCTGGATGGTGATCCAGACGGACGAGACGATCTGCGGCGTGAAGAGATGGACGATATTGGCGAAGGTGAAGGGGCCGTCATTGTCCTGGAACGAGCCCACCCCCAGATGCGCCGTCGGCAGGATCAGGAACAGGATGGCGAAAGCGAAAAACGGCGCGACGCCCAGCCACGCCAAGGAGATCGGCGCTGCGGCCGCACGCCGCGGACGAGTGGCGTCCAAGGATAGCTGCGTC